>JBJTRZ010000416.1:0-3502 GCA_046076415.1 Armatimonadota bacterium | reverse complement strand
GTCCACCCTGGCCACCGGGACCGCGCCCACCCCCGAATCCGCCAAATCCGCGGCCACGGGGATTATCCTTTTCCCACTTTTCCACCAACGTCTTCTGCTCGGCGGTCAACACGGCGCGCGTCTTCTCGCGCAGCGCGGTCTGCGCCTGCTGCATGATTTCGCGGACCGTCTCGAAGTCCTGATTCTCCCGCGCCTCCTGGGTCTTGTCGCGCGCGGCCTTTTGGATCTTGTCGACCGTTTCGGAAATCTGCTTCTTCTGATCCGCCGTCAGCTTCAGTTCGCCGGCCAATTCCAGCGGAAGCTGGGCCTGCATGAACACCTGGGCGTCCTTGAGCAAGGTCTCGAGCGACTTCTTCTGGTCGTCGGTAAGAACGGCCATGATGTCGGCATCCGTCTTCTTGCGGTCCTCGTTCATCTTTTCGAAACGAGCGCGCATTTCTTCGGGATCGGGCCGTCCGCCGCCCCCACCGAAGCCACCGAACGAAGCGCGCATGTTCTCCTGCGCCTTCTTCTGGATGTCCTCGATCTTGGTCTTCTGCTCGTCGGTGAGGCCGAGGCTCTTGGCGAGCACGGGCAACGGCAGCATGCCCGCGGTGGGCTGCATGCCCTGGCCGCCGCGCTGGCCGAAGCCGCCGAATCCACCGAACCCGCCGCCAAAACCACGTCCGCCGCCTTGGCGTCCGCCGCCCTGACCGCCGCCCTGACGTCCACCTCCCTGGCCGCCGCCTTGCGCGCCGCCTTCCTGCGCGTACGCCGCGGAACCGAGCGTCGCAACCATCGCCAACGTGATCGCCCCCGCGAGGGCTGCCTTGGAATTCATGCTTGGAAATCCTCCCTACTTTCGGCCATTGCCGGTTCCTTCGACGCAGTCGCGAACCGCGGGTTCAATCGCCCGAAACGATTTTATGCCACGTCGATGCCGAGGGCACCGCGGACCGCGCCGCGCATCGCATCCACCGGAGCGGCTTGCCCCGTCCAGCGCTCGAACGACAAGGCCCCTTGCCGCACCAACATCTCGAGCCCGTTGAAGGCCGGCGCGCCCATCGCTACGGCCCGCTCCATCAATAGGGTACGGGGCGGGTTGTACACCAAATCCACCACGGCAATACCGGGGTGCAATGCGCCCGCAGGCACCGGAGGCACCGTGTCCGCGTTTGGCGTCATGCCCAGGCTCGTCGTGTTCACCACCAAATCGGCGCCCGCCACCGCGGATCCGATGGAATCCTCCGACCAACCCACGATTTCGCCCGCCCCCAATGCACGGAGCGCCTCCGCGCGTTCCACGGTCCGATTCGCCACCACCACACGCATCTCCCGTCGCGCAAGCGCATCGACCACGGCGCGCGCGGATCCACCGGCCCCCAGCACCACCGCCGTTGCGCCCGCAATCGGCGGATGACCGGCGTGGGCCAACGCCGCGAGGAAACCATCTCCGTCGGTCGAATCCCCCACCAACGCATCCCCGTCGCGAAAAATCGTGTTGACCGCGCCGAGCCGCCGGGCGGTCGGAGTCAGGTCGTCCAACCATTCCCCAACCCGCTCCTTGAGCGGGACCGTGACGTTCACCCCGACGATGCCCAGCGCGCGCACCCCTGCCACCGCCTCGCGTACACGATCGGGGTCGACCGCGAACGGAACATACACCCAGTCGAGGCCCAGCGCCGCGAAGGCGGCATTGTGCATCGCGGGACTGGCCGAGTGCCGCACCGGCCACCCCCAGACCCCGGCGACCAATGTCCGCCCGGAAACCCCGCTCATGGAGCCTCCTCCGCCCCGTCGACATCGAGCAAGTGCAGGAATTCGCTGAAGGAGCCCGCCAGCAGGCGTGCGGGCTCGTCGGATTCCGGGTCCGCAAGCAACACGGAACCGCGCCCATCGCCCTCGAGCGCAAGCGTGATCCAGCCGCCATCCCCGCTTCGCCCGATCGGCACGTCGTCGCGCTCGGGCAACGTATCCGCCCACTCCAGAATCGCGGCCTGCAACGGATACGCATGCGGTCCACCCGGCGACTCCTCATCCCAGACCTGATCGTGGAGCGCAAGGAAACAATCCACGCAGCCACCGGGAAACCGGCCGGGAACCGGAACGCCGCCGTTGGCATTCAGCAGGAACACACGATAGTCGTCGGGGAACGCCGCCCCCAGCCACGCCTCCAAATGGGCGAGGGCCATCGGATCGATCGGACCGTACCGATTGGGGTGCTCCAAGCCCATCAGGCCCCGGCTCCCGGGCAATGCTTGGTGCGATCGGGCATGGACCGATTATACTCCCGCTGGAAGATCGCGCCGACTCCGGATCGCGCTTCGCCCTCCGCCATGGCAACCACCACCAGCACCGCACAACTCCTCGACCTGTTGGTGGTCGCGTGGGCCCTGCCCGCCACCCGACTCGCGCACTGGGTTCCCGCCGGGACCCAACTCGATCGCCTTCCCACCGCCGACGGGGAAACGGTCGGCTTCGTGGAGTTCCATTCCTCTTGGCGCACCGATGCGCGGTGGAGCGCGCTTCCCGGTGGATGGGGCGAAACCTACCGGCATGCCGAACTGCGCGTGCTCGTTCGGGCAGCCGACCAACCCGCCGTCGCCGTCGTGGCGTCCTGGGTGGACCATCCCGCCTTGGCGAAAGCACTCGTGCCGGTGTCGCGAGTGGTCGAGGAGGCCCGTATTGAAGTCCACGTCGATGGAAATCCCGCCGCGGCCACGATGCAGGCGATCGAAACCAGTGTCCGCACCGACCATTTGGTCGTCCGGTTGGCCTGCACCGCCACCGCGGACCCACCCGAAAACCCGTGGGGTCCGCGCGAGCGCTTGAGCGCGTTCTTCACCGACCGCACCCTCGCCGTGCACCCCGCTCGCCTGCCCAAAGGCGCACCGCTTGCGACGACTATCGCGCACGCGCCGCTCGAAACGTTGCCGCTCCGAATCGTGGACGCGGCGATCGACCACCCGATCTTCGAAGGATGCGACCTGCGAAACGCCGTTTTCGCTGGATGGGCCTCCGCCACGGTCGTCGACACGGGCGCGTTTCGTCCGCTGCGCCGAAGCCCCCCCGCTTCAGTAGGACCCGAAACCGCCACCCCCCAGCCCGGTCCCGAAACCTCCTGCGCCGAAACCACCTGAACCCGCCCCGAAGCCCCCGAATCCGCCGGCTCCCACGCCGAAACCGCCGAGCCCGTTGTCGACCGCGGTGCCATTGCGACCGGGATTCCCCAGCGCGGGATCGCCAAGGACCTTCAATCGTATGGTCAGATTGATTCCCCGCTCGGACCGAAATCCAAAGGGTTGGTCGACGAACGCCACGGTGGCGTAGTAATCGTGGAATTCCCGGGTGACCCCGAGCGCTCGATAATCGAATCGTTTCCCGAAGCCGCTCCAGCTCGCCTGCCCGCCCACCACTGTCCGGCCATCGATCCGCAGCGCGGTGGCGCGACCCGCGATCTGGGCGAATCGCCTCAGCCGGGGATCGTAGTTTCCCCCGAATTCCACGGCCGAGCCGCCGGTGC
>JBJTRZ010000415.1:0-1509 GCA_046076415.1 Armatimonadota bacterium | reverse complement strand
CCTGCACCGCGCGCACGGTCACGCCCCGGGGAAGTTGGAGCCGCAACCGCACATCGCGGGCCACGGTCCGTCGCGCCGCCAGCACTTCGTCGCGAAACACGTCCGCAAACGTGTCGGCGCGGGCGAGGAAGCGGTAGTTGCCTCCGGATTTCGCGGCGATCGCGGCCAGCAGATCCTCGTTGTAATCCGGCCCGAACCCCAGCGCCGAAACCACGATGCCCTTGGCGCGCAGGTCGGCGGCCAATTGCGCAATGCTGGTCGGGTCCTTGATGCCGGCGGTGGGTTCGCCATCGGTGAGCAGCAGCAGTCGGTGCACCATGCCGTCGCCGGGCACCGATGCGGCTTGGGACCCCGCCGCGTACAAGCCGTCGAAGAGGTTCGTCGTGTTGCCCGCCGCGATGCGCGCCACGTGGGCCCGGATGCGCTCCTTGTCGGTCACGTGGCGCGCCGGCATCACCACGTCCACCTGCTCCTCGAACGTCACGATGGACAGGACATCCTCGGGGCCGAGCAGGTCGATGGCCGCGAGGCAGGCCGCCCGGGCCTGAGCGAGCGGTTCGCCCTCCATGCTGCCCGAGCGGTCGATCGCGATCGCCAGATTCACCGGAGGTCGCGGTCCACCCGCGGCGCCGCCGGCGTGCACGCGGGTGAGCACGTGGCCGGTCGCGCGGACCCGGCAATCGGCGCCGGGGCTGCCCACCCGCACTTCGAGTCGGATCCCCTCCGGAGCGGCGGCGCCGTGGGTGGTGCGGGAAACGGTCGAATCAAGGCGGACGGTGGAATCCATGGCGGGGTCCTGTCAGGGGTCGAGGCGCAAGGCGGTTTCGCCGACGAGGAGGGTGTCTCCGGGAGCCAGGCGGAGGCGCTGGATCCGCTGGCCATTCACGAATGTTCCATTGGTGCTGCCATTGTCCACCAGTTCCCAACCGTCGCCGGACGGGGTCAACGTGGCGTGGCGGCGCGAGGCCTTGCGATCCGCCGGGAGCGATACCGCCACCCCGACGTCGCGGCCGATCTCCACGGTACCGGAAACGGGAAACACCGCGCCGGCATGCGGACCGGAAACGGCCGTCAAACGACCGGCCACGCCCGGTGCACCCGCGCCCATCGCGGTGCGGACGCCCGCGGTGGGAAGCGGCGCGGCGGCGGTCGGGGTCGCCGGAGCGCGTCCGGGCTCGCGCCGCGCGGCCACGGTGGGCGATGTGGTGGCGCGGACCCGGAACTGCAACGTGCGCCCGCCAACCCCGATCCGGTCGCCGTCCTTCAGCGGGGAGGTGCCGGCCACGCGGCGATCGTTCACGCGGAATCCATCGGGGGATTCGCCGGTGTCGACGGCTTCCCAGCCGCCGTGGGCGCGACGCACGATCAGGTGGCGTCGGGCCACGGCGGGGTCGCCGTAAACGGGAACATCGGCGGTTTCCGAACGTCCCACCACGTGCTCCTGCAGGTCGAGCAGGTGGTCCTTGCCTTCGTTGCGTCCGGTCATCACCCGGAGCCACGCCTCCGCCA
>JBJTRZ010000414.1:0-8463 GCA_046076415.1 Armatimonadota bacterium | reverse complement strand
TTCGTCGCTCGAATTCGCCGTCACCGGAGGCGTCATCCTCGCTGGTGTGCTCGCCGACGAATTCCTCCGTCGCCAACGGAACGGTCGCCGTTCCTGAAAGGTCGCCCACCATGTCCACCATCCCGATCGCGGTGCAATTGTATTCGGTCCGGCACGAGGCGGAAGCCGATCTTCCCGCCACCCTCGCCCGGATCAAGGCCATGGGGTACGAAGGCGTAGAATTCGCCGGTTGGTACGGTCACGACGCGCCGTCGATCCGCCACATGCTCGACGCAGCCGGCCTGCGGTGCGCCGGCGCCCACGTTGGCATCGACACCCTGCGCGGCGGTCGCATCGAGGAGAGCATCGCGTTCGCACTCGAAATCGGCAATCCCTACCTCATCGTGCCCTGGCTTCCGGCGGAAACGATCGACGAGTGGAAAGCGGCCGCCGAGGAATTGAACGCGATTTCGCTTCGCCTTGCCCCGCGGGGACTGCGAACCGGCTACCACAACCACGACAAGGAATTTCGCCCCTCCGCGTCGGGGGAGTTGCCTTGGGATGCGTTCTTCGGTACAGCCGACCCCTCGGTCATCATGCAGTTCGATACCGGCAACGCACTTTCCGGAGGCGGCGAGGCATTGCCGTTCCTGGCTCGGTATCCAGGCCGGGCCACGACGGTCCACCTGAAGGAGTACGACCCGGCGACGAAATCGTTCGCGCCGCCGATCGGCCAGGGTGGAGTGCCGTTCGCGGAGATCTTCGCGGAATGCGAATCGTCCGGGGGCACGCAGTGGTACATCGTCGAGTACGAGGATCCCGCACTGGCGCCCTTCGACGGAATCGAACAATGCCTCGCGGGGCTGCGCTCCTTGGGCAAATAGTGGTCGACCCCGATGCGTCGCCGCTGCTCCTCACCGCGTTCGAACCCTTCGGCGGGGACCAAGTCAATGCTTCGCTGGAGCTGGCCCGCCGCTTGGTGGAATCGATGGAGGGTATCGAACTCCTCGTGCTCCCGGTGGTCGCCGGTGCCGCCGAGCAGCGGGTGCACGATCGCCTCGCCGATCCGACATCCCCGTACCCATCGGCCATCGTCTCGCTGGGCGAAGCCGGCCCCGAACTTCGGGTCCGGCTCGAATGGGTCTATGTGAACTTCGACGATTTTCGGATACCCGACAATTCCGGCGCCGTACGAAGCGCCAGTCCCATCGACCCCGACGGACCTGCCGCCTACTTTGCTTCGGTGGATTTGCCCGGCATCGCCCGGGAAACCAACGGATCGCTTCCCCTGCCGGTCGAACTGTCCCTGTCCGCCGGGGCGTTCCTCTGCAACCACCTCGCCTACTGCGTCTCCCATGCCCGGCCCGGCGTTCCCTACGCCTTCATCCACGTGCCCGCTTGGCGCCCCGGCGACGGCATAGGTGGATTGGAAAACCTCGTCGCGACGGTTTCCCGGGTGCTGGCCGAGGTTCGGAGCCGAACCCCGAACGATACACTGCCACGATGATTGAAAACGTGCGTCGCAGCGTGTTGCCCAATGGCGTGCGCGTGGTGACCGAACAAGTCGACACCGTCGCTTCGGTCGCTCTCGGAATATGGTCGGTCACGGGTTCCCGCGACGAGTCCGACGACCAATTGGGAATTTCCCATCTGCTCGAGCACATGCTCTTCAAAGGCACGGAACGACGACCGGTGCCCAAGATGATCGCCGATGAAATGGATGCGATCGGCGGATACCTGAACGCGTTCACCGACAAGGAATACACCTGCTACTACGCTCGCCTGCTCGGGGAGCACGTTCCCATTGGAATGGACCTGCTTTCCGACATGTACGCGCACAGCGTCTTCGATCCCGAGGAATTGGCCCGGGAACGCAACGTCGTGCTGGAGGAGATCAAGGGCAGGGACGACGATCCCGAGGATCTGGTGCACGATTTGTTCGGGGAAGCCATGCATCCCGGGCACCCGCTCGGTCGACCCGTGATCGGCACTGCCGAAACGGTCTCCGCGCTCGATTCCGGCCAGCTGCGCGACTACGCATCGCGCCACTATTGCGGGCGTCGTACGGTGGTGAGCGCCTCCGGCAATCTCGATCACGATCGCTTGGTCGACCTGGCCGGGGAAATGCTGGGGAGTTTGCCCGCGGGAAACGACTCGGAACGCGGCGATCCACTGCCGTTCGTGGCCGGACGGCACGCCCACAGCCGCCCGACCGAACAGGTCCACTTCTGCGTGGGCACCCGAGGATTCGGGCAATTCGACCGCGAGCGATACGCTCTGGCGTTGCTTGACAGCATCCTCGGCGGTTCGATGGGGTCGCGACTGTTTCAGGAAATTCGCGAAACCCGAGGTCTCGCCTACGCGATCGGATCCTACGCGACCAGTCATCGCGAAGGTGGATCGTTCGCCGCGTACGGGGGCACGTCCCCCGGGAATGCGGACCAATGCGTGGACTTGGTGCTCGCGGAATTCGCGAAACTGCGCCGCGATGGAGTGACCGAGTCGGAGTTGGAACGAGCGAAAGTCCAGTTCCGGGTCGCGCTTGTCATGGGGCAGGAATCCATGTCGAGCCGAATGAACCGCCTGGGTAAAAGCGAGTGCGTCCACGACCGCGTCATTCCCCTGGCGGAAATGCTCGAGGAAATCGAGCGCGTGGGGTGCGCGGACATCCAATCCATCGCCCAGCGGACCCTTCCGTCGGAGGCTTCCGGAGCCTCCATCGTTTCGGTGGGGCCTTTCTCCGAGGAGGATTGGGCGGAAGTGGCGCAGGACATCAATGCGGATGGAGGGTCGGAGTGAAGAAGATTCGGGTGGCCGTGGCCGGGGCGCGCGGCCGAATGGGAGCCGAGGTGTTTCGCGCGTTGTCCGGCGACGACGGCATGGAGGTTGTCGCCGAAATCGAATTGGGCGACGACCTTGAATCGATACTTCGGAACACAAAGCCCGACGCGATGGTGGATTTCACCGTGCCGGATTCGTGCTACGCGAACATTCTGACCGCGCTCGACTGCGGGGTGGTCCCGCTCGTTGGGACCACCGGACTCTCGGCCGTTCAACTCGATGCGATTCGAGAGCGGTGCTCCGCCAACCGGACGGGATGCCTGGTCGCACCGAATTTCGCCCTTGGTGCCGTCCTCATGATGCGCTTTTCCGCGGAAGCCGCGAAATATCTGCCCGATGTCGAGATACTGGAGTTCCATCACGAACGGAAGGTCGACGCCCCTTCCGGGACCGCCGTCAAAACGGCCGAAATGATCGCCGCGTCGCGCGAAGGTGCCCCCGCTTCCCTCCCGGACAATGCGTTCGAGGTGTTCGAAGGCGCCCGCGGCGGAAGCGCCCCTGGCGACATACCGGTCCACTCCATACGGCTTCCCGGTTACGTGGCGAGCCAGGAGGTGGTTTTCGGCGCGCCAGGGCAACGTTTGTCCATTCGGCACGATTCCATAGATCGAACCTCGTTCATGCCTGGCGTGTTGCTCGCCGTGCGCAAGGCGCGCTCCCTCGACGGCCTCGTCCATGGCCTAGAGCACCTCCTGCAAGGCTGAGACATCCGTGCTCCGGCGCCAAGGTAACGGATCTCCACTCACCCGGAGGTTGCTGTTCGGATACACCGTCCCCCTCGTCGTCCTGATGGTCGCGGGACTGGCCTTGCCGGTCGCCCTTTGGATTTGGCTCGATCGATACCGGGTCGATTTCGAAAACCAGATGGTGCTGACGGATCGGGTGGCCTCCCTCCGTAGCGCGGCGCTCGATGTTCAGGAAAAACGGCTGTTGGCGGCCACGACTGGCGCTCCGGCGCGTCGACGCGCGCTCGCCGACGCCCGGGACACCTACCGAAATGCCGCCTTTCGGGTCCGGGAATGGCTTGACACCACCGAGAACCGCCCGGTTCGCATCCAGCAGCAGGAGGCGGACCGAATGTTCCGGGCGTGGTTGCGTCAACCGGTTGCAACCGCCGAGGAATTCGCGGCAACGCGATCCCGCTTCGATTCCCTGCTCAGCGACGCGGCGTCCCTCGAGCGGGACCTCTTCGACGACTTCCGGCAAATCCAGGCGCTTCGACGCACGGCGCTCATCGCGTTTCCGATTCTGAGCGTGGTGCTCGCGTTGCTCGTGGGACGCACGGTTGCGATGGGACTGGTGCGCCCGTTGATCGAATTGACCGACGCGGCGCGGAGATTGGAACGTGGCGAAGATGCGGCGGGAAGCCTCGACCCCACTCTCGATCCCCCCGACGAGATCGGCGATCTGCGCCACTCGTTTCGCGCCATGTCGTCCGCAATTCAGGGTCGCGAATCGCAGCTCCGTTCGCGCAATGCGGCTCTAACCGCCATTGGTCGTCGTCTCGAAGCGGTCCTCAACGCGACCGACGAAGGCATCGCGATGCTCGATCCGGATGGAGTCCTCACGCTCGCCAACGATCGCTTTTCCGAATTGCTCGACATCGATGCCCGCCCATGGCTGGGGCGTCCATTCCCGGCGTACGCGCGGGTCCTGCTGCGACGATTCCGCCGGCCTGCGGCGGTGCTCGGGCATCTCCGCTTGGCGATCCAGGGAGATCAGGAAAGCAGTGCGGAGACCTTCGAACTCGCGCCACCAAAGGATCGCATTTTGCGGATTTTCTCCGCGGCGGTCCGCTCCGCCCGCTCGGCCGGGGAAACTCCCGACACGCTGGGACGCATCGTCGTCGTGCGCGATGTGACGCGCGAGACCGAGGTCGACCGCATGAAGACCGAATTCGTCTCGACCGTCTCGCACGAATTGCGCACGCCCCTGACGGCGATCAAGGGATACGTGGATCTCATTCTCGGCGGCCAAACGGGTCCCCTGACGGATACCCAGCGGGAATTCCTCACCCTGACCAGCGCGAGCACCGAACGCTTGACGGCGTTGATCAACGACATTCTGGATATCAGCCGAATCGAGCAGGGCGGCGGAAACCTGCGCCGAGTCCCTGTCCGATACGGGCCGCTGTTGGAACACGCGGTCCAAATGCTGGACGGACAAGCGCGAGCCCGGCGCCTTGTTTTGACCGCGGATCCGCTCGACCAGGACGTCGCCGTCCTCGGCGATCCGGACCGAATCGCGCAAGTGCTCTTCAATTTGATCTCGAACGGAATCAAATACACCCCCGCGGGTGGCCGCATTCACGTCCGCGTGGAAACCGATGCCGCAATGGTCACGACTCGGATCACCGATACGGGAATCGGGATCGCTTCCAGCGATCGTGAACGAATCTTCGAGCGTTTCTACCGTTCCGACAATTCCTCGACGCGCGCCGCTGGCGGCACGGGGCTGGGGCTGGCGATATCCAAAGCGATCGTGGATCGAATGCAGGGCACCCTCGATTTCGATAGCGAACCAGGCAAAGGCACCACGTTTGTTTTCACGCTGCCCAGGGCCACCGAGGACGTCGATGAAACCGCGGTTCCCGGAAACACGGCGGCCACGATGCGCCTGTTCCTTTTGGTCGACGCCGATTCGGATCGTCGTGCGCGTACCGCCAACCAAATTCGCCAACACCGGGTCGCGGTCAGCTTGGCGGCAAGCCATGCCGAGGCGCTGCGGCGGGCCAAAGGATTGCATCCCGACCTGATCCTCGTCGATCCCTTGTCGGCGGGAGTCGATGCCCTGCGCCTAATTCAAGACCTTGCGGAGAACGACCAAACGCGCTCCATACCCGTTTCGCTGATCGGCCAATTGGACCATTGCCGCCTGGTGGGAACTTCGCTCTCCTCGGACTGGGCGAAAACCATCGCGGAAGTCGCCCGGGACGAACGGGCACCCATATGGGTGTTCGGTACGGACACGTTCGCCGGCAAGGTCCGGGACGCGGTCCCGAATCGATGGATCGTGCGTCCCGAAACGGCCCGCGGACACGAAGCCCCGCCCCCGCTTCCCGCCGCCGTGGTCACCGACCTCGACGCCGGTCAACTCATCCCGGCCGAGACCCTGTGCACCGGGAGCCGTCCGGTGTGGATCGTTTTCGCAAACCTGCCCCCGACCGTTCGCCCCATCGGTTCGTCGGCGGAGGGGCCTGTTCCGACCGACCAATATGTCCGCCGGGGCCTCGAACACCTCCGGGCGTCCACCGCCAAGGAGGCACCCAAAGGATGAAGGAATGCTCCGTTTCCACCACCTGAATATCGTCGTTGCAGACATGGAGCGTTCGCTGGCCTACTATCGAGACCTCCTCGGAATGCGCCAGACGTTCGAAACCGATTTGCAGGGCGAATGGATCGATACGGTGGTCGGGATTCCCGGTGCTCGAGCGCGGTGCGTCTTCGTGCAACCCGATCACGGCGGTATGCGATTGGAACTCCTCCAGTACCTTGATCCGGCGGGCGCTCCGGTGGCCGGAGCATCCGCACCGAACGCACTTGGATTGCGCCACTTCGCGTTGGAGGTCGACGATCTGGAAGGCGTCGTCGCCCGACTGCGCGATTCGGGTCATCACGTCTTTTCCGACCCGGTACGCGTTCCATTCACTCTCGTGGGCGGAATCCGAAAGACCTTGGCCTACACGCTCGATCCCGACGGCGTCATCGTGGAATTCTGCCAACACGACCTCGAGCCCGCCACGGCGAACGTCTGATCAGCGTTCCAACCGACGCGTCGCCGTCGCTTTCGCGCCCGCCGGCAAGTCGCCGAGAACCAAGGCCTCCCGGAAGGCGGCACGGGCATCGGGGAGCCTTCCGACCCGTTCGAAAGCCTCGCCGAGCAGGAACCAGTCGCACCCGTTCCCACGCAAACGACACAGGTCCCGTCGCACCGAGACTTCCTCGCCCGGCTCTCCGAGCAGGCGGTGCAAATGCCCAAGCACGGCGAGACAGCGGATTTCGCCGGCTTTGGAACGGGGAACCGAAATCAGCACGATGCGCCCATCCCTGGCCGACCCCTGAACGCCCGTTCGAAATCCTTCCAACGCCGTGCGATACGTGGCCACGAATTTGCGGGTCCATCCCGCGTCGTCGATCGCCCGCAGCGTCTCCAATGGATAGGGACTCCCATCGGATTCCAGCGCGGCGCGGAGCGCTTCCTCGGCCGCGGGATAATCTCGCCGCGAACGCAGCACCTGCGACTCCAAGCGCCACCACAGGGACGATTCCCCCGGCTCCTTCGCACGAGCTTCGGAAATCGCTTGCCCGGCACCCACGAGGTCGGACGCCGCAATGCGCGCCTCGATCAACAAACGCAACAACGACGCCCGGGCGCTGACCACCCCTCCCGCTTCGGCGACGCGCAGGGCGGACGCGAAGGAGTCCGCCGCGGCGCGCGGTTCCGAAGTTCGCAGGTACATTTCGCCGATGGCGATCATCGGCGCCGGGTCCGACGGAGACGCCTTGCGGGCCTCGATGAACGATTTGCGTGCTTCATCCGGCCGGCCCAAGGCGAGCTGCGCCCGCCCAACGCCGAGTTTGGCCGACGCGGACCATTTCGGATCCAGCGCAAGCTTTTGGTAGTCGCGCAGAGCCCCTTCGGGCCGGTTCACCACCATTTGTGCATCGGCATAGGCAAGGCGCGCCTTCGGATCGGCGGGTTCCGTGCGCAACCCCTCCTCGAGAACCCGGATCGCCTCCGATGCTTCCCCATGCGCCAGCAGGCCGATTCCGTAGTTGACCCGCGGCTTGACCCAACTCGGAGCCTGTGCAATGGCCCGGCGATACGCCCCCTTCGCGGTGCTCCACTCCCCGGACGCCTGGGCGGTGTCCGCGAGCAATGCCTCCAGCAACGCGCTCCCGGCAAAACGGTGTCGGGCAGCCTTCAAGCGCTGCAGACTGGCATCGGCCTTGATGGTCCCGTCGGCTCGGCCGTGGCGGCGAACCAAGTCCAACCAGACCTGCTGGGATCGCGCGGCGTCACCGAGATCCGACAGGGCAGCCTGCTCGAGCAGCGCATGGGCAACATCCCCCTCGAAAATCCGCCGAACGCGCGCCAACATAGGCAACGCGTCGGCGGGCCGTTTCGCCGCGAGCGACGCGGTCGCGGCGAGCAGCGGTGGAACCGGATCGCCCGGGTCGGCAATTGCGAGGGCCCGATAGCGAACGGCGGCAACGCCAAAATCGCCACGCGCGACCGCCCGTGCGGCATCCACCGCCGCGTTGCCGCCGTGGAGCGAATCGGCGCAGCGCATCGGGCTCACCGGAACAAATCCCGCACGGCCACGGTGCGAAGCGCCGCATGCTCGGGGAGTTGGAACGCACGGGACGCGCGATCGGTGCTGTCGATGGGAATGTCACCAAAATCGGGTTCCGGGCGACCTACGGCGACCTGTTCCCCGTTGTCCATTGGCGAAACCGAAGAAGGTTCATCGAGTTGCGCCAGCCCACCGGACGGTACCGGCATCGGAGGAACCGCCAGTCCCGCGGACTCGCGGATCAACAACCGCAAATCGGCACGGACCACTCGCGGCAACGATGCCACCGGCGCGGGTGAACGATCCTCGCCCCCATGGGCGAAGGGATCCCGATTGGCTGTCCGCAC
>JBJTRZ010000413.1:0-2795 GCA_046076415.1 Armatimonadota bacterium | reverse complement strand
CGCGGGCTGGTGCCCCACGATCCCGACGCGAGCACGGTGGTCCAGCGCATCTCCACGGTCAACCCCGATCTGGTCATGCCGCCCCGCACCAGCGGCAAGCCGCCCCTCGCCCCCGCCGAGGTCGCACTCCTGCGCGATTGGATCCAGTCCGGACCGTCCTGGCCCGACGCCAACGCGGCCCCGGCCGGAGACACGCACTGGTCGCTGCAGCCCATCCGACGACACGCCCTCCCCGCCGGCAAGGCTCCCCATCCGATCGACCGGTTCCTCGACGCACGCCTCGCCGCCAAAGGCCTCGCCATGGGCCCCGCCGCCGACCGCACCACGCTCATCCGGCGCGTGACGTTCGATCTCACCGGCCTTCCCCCCACCGAAGCCGAAATCTCCGCATTCCTCGCCGACACCAAGCCCGGCGCGTACGAACGGGTGGTGGACCGCCTGCTCGCAAGCCCCCGCTACGGCGAACGTTGGGCACGCCACTGGCTCGACACGATCCACTACGCGGATTCGCACGGCTCGGAGCACGACATGGGGCGCAAGAACGCATGGCCGTTCCGCGACTATGTCATCCAAACGTTCAACAACGATGTTCCCTACGCCCGCTTCGTGCGCGAACAGCTCGCCGCGGACGTGCTCTACCCGGCCCAGCCCGAACTCACGCCGGCCCTCGGCTACCTCAGCGCCGGCAACTTCGATCTGAGCGCCTACTATACGGCCCCCATCCCGTTCCAAATCCTCGATCGCGACGACATGGTGAACCAGGCCATGTCGACATTCGTGAGCACCACCGCCAACTGCGCCCGCTGCCACGACCACAAGTTCGATCCGATCCCCACCACCGACTACTGGTCGCTGCAGGCGGTGTTCGCGGGGGTGATCAAGGGCGATGTCACGTACGAGGACAAGCCCGGATACGCCGCCCAGCGCGCGCGATGGAACACGCTCAAGGAAGCGGCCGACAGCAACGACGCGGGACGCATCCTCTCCGCGGGCAACGCGCCGGCCATCGCCGAGTACTACGCCGCCCGGTCCACGTTCCCCGGCTGGAAACCCCTCCCGCTCGAGCACGCCGCCAGCACCGGCGGCGCCGATTTCGATCGCGCGCCCGACGGCACGGTGACGGTCCGCGGCAAGCGCGCCGACAAGGACACCTACACCCTCCGCGCCCGACCCGGCGCCACGCGCATCGGCGCGCTGCGCCTCGACGCGCTGTCGTCGCCGAACCTTCCCGCCGGTGGCCCCGGCCGCGGCGACGAAGGCGGGTTCCTGATCAACGAGATCGCGGTGCAGGTGGTCCACTTCGACGGCAAACGGACCAAAGCCCCGATTGTCCGCGCCAGCGCCGACTATTCGCAGCCCAACGGGGACGCGGCCCTGGCCGCCGACGGCAACGCCGGCTCGCTGTGGGGCATCGGACCCGAATTCGGCAAGGACCACCACCTGGTCGCGCTGTTCGCCGAACCCCTCGTGCTCGGAGCCACCGACCAGCTCGAGGTCGTGCTCGAGCAAAACCACGGCATGGGCCATGTGCTGGGCCGGTTCCGGATCGCCATCGCCGACGGTCCTCGCTCCGTGCTCGCCGCGGTGCCCACCCGCATCGCCGCGCTGCTCGCCGAGCCGAATGTCCAACCCGCCACCCACCCCGAACTCGCCGCGTTCGCCCTCCGCGAAACCGCCGCCAACGGCCTCTCCGGCCTGCCTCCGCTGCGCCGCGTCTACGTGGCCGCCAAGGCCGCCGACGTGGCCGATGTCGGGTTCGTGCGCATCGACAAGCCCCGCGAGATCCATGTGCTCGAACGCGGGGAAATGAGCAAGCCCAAGCAAGTCGTGGGGCCCGGCGCCTTGTCGGTGTTGCCCCAGCTCGGCGACTACTTCAAGCGCCGCGACATGGCGCAGGAAAGCCAGCGGCGCGCCGCGCTCGCCGAGTGGTTCGTCGATCGACGCAATCCGCTCACCTGGCGCAGCATCGTCAACCGCGTCTGGCACAACCATTTCGGCAAGGGCATCGTGGACACGCCCGGCGATTTCGGCCGGATGGGCGGCGCGCCGAGCCATCCCGAACTGCTCGACTACCTTGCCACGTGGTTCCGCGACGACGCGCAAGGATCGTTCAAACGGCTCCACCGACTGCTCGTGACCAGCCGCGCCTACCGGCAGAGCTCGGCGGACCGCCCCGACGCCACGCGCAAGGACAGCGACAATCGGCTGCTCTGGCGGGCGAACCGCTTGCGCGTCGATGCCGACCAGTACCGCGATGCGGCGCTGCAAACGGCGGGCCGGCTCGATTTCACCATGGGCGGCCCGGGAGTCCACCACTTCAAGATGGGTCCGGGGCCGCAGATGACGCCGGCGCTCGACTACGCCGCGTTCGACTGGGAGAATCCGGCCGCGTGCCGGCGATCCATCTACCGAACGGTGTGGCGCTCGATCCCCGATCCGTTCATGGACGCGCTGGATTTCCCCGACCTGACCCTGCTTTCGCCGACCCGCGGGACCAGCGTGTCGGCGCTGCAGGCGCTCACGCTCTACAACAACAACTTCGTGCTCTCCTGCGCGCAGGCGCTGGCGAAGCGCGTCGTCGGGGAAGGCGTCGCCACCGACGCGCAACCGGAGCGGGCGGCGCAGCTGGCCTGGGGCCGCAATGCGACCGAGGGCGAACGCGCGGTGCTGAAAACCATGACGCGTCGGCACGGGCTCGAGGCGACGTGTCGGGTGATCCTGAACGCCAATGCGTTCCTGTTCATCGACTGATAGTGTGGAAACGACGGGACTCGGGGCGCGGCCCCGCGAAGAGG
>JBJTRZ010000412.1:0-3812 GCA_046076415.1 Armatimonadota bacterium | reverse complement strand
ACTCCGGCCGCCAAACGGGCCAAGGAATGGGTGGAGGCGGGCCGGCTCGGCGAAGTCAACCTGATCAACATGAAAATGTGGATCAACAACCCCAATGAAACGTCGCCGCATTTCCACATCCGCGCCCTGCACCCGCACTCGCTCGATGTCATGCGCTACTACGGTGGGGATGTCGCCAAGGTCCAAGCGTTCTTCAAACGAGGGCCGAAGGCCGACGGTCCCGACGGGCGACGGGTCTGTTGGTCCAATGTCCAGGTGAACCTGCTCTTCAAGAACGGCATCCTGGGCCATTTGGTGGGCAGTTACGATGCCGGCGGCAGCTACGGCCTCGAGACCCTGGAAGTCGTGGGCTCGGAAGGCCGGTTCGTGCTGCTCGACGCCTGCGAGCATCTCACCTGGTACCCACGGTTCTCCCGCGAAACCGAGACCTACGACTATTTGGGCGGAATGATGAACTTCAGCGAAACGTTCGGCAGCCGCATCGGCACCTGGGTCGAACAAAACCTCGCCGGAGACAAGCCCGAGGACATCGACGCGTCGGGAGCCGATGCGCTGCACGTCCAAAAAATCATCGAAGCCATCATCCGGTCGTGGGAAACCGGCACGGTGGTCGACGTCTGATGCTGCGCGTCGCCGTCGTTGGACTCGGCCCCATCGGAAACCGGCACGCCGACATGGTGCGCTGCTCACCCCATGCCACGCTGGTGGCCGTGTGCGATCGGGATCGCTCCCGCCTCGACGCAGGGGTGGCGCGCCTCGGCGTGCCCGGTTTCACCGACGTCGACGCGATGCTGCGCGAACTCGCCCCCGATATCGTCCACGTGGCCACCGGCGGGTACGAGTACGGCTCGGACCACCGCGAACCGACGCTGCAGGCGCTCGCCGCCGGGTGCCACGTGCTCGGGGAAAAGCCCATTTCCAACACCATCGCGGAGGCCGAGGAGATGGTCGCGCTGGCCAGGGCACGCGGCCGCTGCTACGGGATCAACCTCAACCACCGGTTCACGCCCGCCGCACGGGTCGCCAAGCGGTGGCAGGACGAGGGGCGCCTCGGACATCTGCTCTTCGTCAACATGAGCATGTGGATCATGAATCCCACCGAGCAGTCACCCTGGTTCCAGATCAAGGCACTCCATCCGCATACCGTGGATGTCATGCGCCATTTCTGCGGCGATATCGCCCAGGTCCAGTGCTTCGTGACCACCGCGCCCGGCCGCACCATCCACTCCACCGCGCATTTCTCCATGAAGTTCCGCAACGGAGTGGTGGGCGGACTCACGGGATCCTACGATATCGAACGCGGCCATCCGATGGAGCGCTGCGAGGTGGCCGGCACCGGCGGACGCTTCGTCATCGACGATATGTGGCGCGAGGCGACCCTCTATCCGGCCGGCGATCTGGAAAAACGAGTCCACACCAACCCCGTCTTCGGTGGTTTCCGCGATTTCGAGGACACGTTCCGGGATCGCATCCACACCTTCCATCGCGAAGTGGCCGAAGGCGTCGCCCCCGAGCGAATCGACGGCTCCGGAGCCGACGGCCTCGCCGCGCAACGCGTGCTCCAAGCCGCAATCGAATCGATCCAAACCGGAACCGTCGTCGACGTTCCCACCGAACCCCACCAAGGAAACCCATGAAACTCGGAGCCAATTCGGTCCTCTTCGGCGGTTACGACCTCGAAACCGCGTTCACCACCATCGCCCGCGCCGATTACGACGGCATCGAACTATCCGCCATCGACGGCATGAGCCAGCACCTCGTCCTCGACCGCTGGCGGGAAGTGGCCCCGGAAATCAAGCGCCTCGCCGCGTCCACCGGACTCGCCCTCCTCGCCATGGAACAACCGTCGCAGGACCCCGAACGCATGGAGGCCGCCTTCCAGGCCGCGGTCGAAATCGGCATACCCATCGTCAACTGCGGACCGGGCGGCAAGACCGGCGACACCGAAAGCCTGCAGGCCTCCATCGATTCGCTGGGGCGGCTCGCCGATCGCGCCGAGCACCACGGGGTCGTGCTCTGCGTGAAAGCCCATGTCGGCGCCGCGATCTGGGACACGCCCACGACATTGGCGGTGATGAACGCCATCGGTTCGCCGAACTTCGGCATCGACATGGACCCGTCCCACATCCATCGCGCGGGCGAGAATCCCGTGGACGCCATCGCCGCGGTGGTGTCCCGCGTGCGCCACGTCCATATCCGCGACTGCAAGGGCCGGCAGCAAAACCCGGGCACGCCGGAAATGCAGGCCAACGGACGCGGCGACATCGATCTGCTCGGCTACCTGCGCGTCCTGCACCAACATGGCTACGACGGACCGGTCGACCTCGAAATCATCGGCGCCAAGGAATACTCGCTGGTGGATTGCGCGATCATCGCGGCGGAATCCCGCGGCCATATGCAAGCCTGCCTGCAGGCCTGCGGTGCCCGCTGACCCCGGCTCCGTTCCCAGGAAACCATCCCCCGCATGAACATCGTCCTCATCGCCCTCGACACGCAGCGCGCCGACCACCTCGGGTGCTACGGCTACCCCAAGGCCACCTCGCCGTTCCTCGACTCCGTCGCCGCGGAGGGCGTGGTCTTCGAACGGTGCTACGCGCCCAACATCCCGACCCACCCGTCGTTCACGACCTTGCTCACCGGCACCGAGGCGATCACCCACAACGTCGTCAACATCGGCGGTGGCGTGCCGATCGCCGACGGCATCCCGTTGCTGCCCGAAATCCTCAAGGGGCACGGCTGGGCCACCGGAGCCGTCGACACCATGGGCCGCCATTTCACCCGCGGGTTCGACGAATACATTTCGCCGCAATGGGATCGCTCGGATCCGCTCACGCTCCGCCGAGCCGAGCACATCACGGACGAAGCCGTGCCGATGATCGGGCGCCTGCGCGACTCCGGAAAACCCTTTTTCCTGTTCCTGCATTACTGGGACCCGCACACGCCCTACCTGCCCCCGGCCGAGTTTCGGACCATGTTCTATCCGCAGGACCGCGACCCGTACGCCCTCGACAACCACTCCATGGACCCGGCCTGGAACGACCCCATGTTCCAGTGGTACTTCCACGACTGGATGCCGGGAGTGACCGATTCCACCTACGTGAACGCGCTCTACGATGCCGAAACCGCCTACATGGACTGGCAACTGCGCCGCGTCTTCGCCGCGCTCGAACCCATCCGCGAGGAAACCCTGGTGGTGGTGACCGCCGACCATGGGGAAATCCTCGACGAGCAGCTGGGTTTCTACGACCACCACGGCCTCTACGAGGGGAATGTGCATATTCCCGCGATTTGGTGGCACCCGGGAACCATCGCTCCCGGGCGCGTAACGGGTTTCGTTCGCAACCTCGATTTCGTCCCGACCCTCCTCGAACACGCCGGATTGCCGGTGCCCGCCCACCTCGAAGGGGCGAGCCTCGGGCCCTGCCTGCGCGGCGAGGCCACCGGCACGGTCGACGAGGTGCACTTGAGCGAGGCCACCTGGGAAGTCAAGCGGGCCGTGCGCGATCAGGATTGGAAGTTCATCCAGTCCTACGAACCCGACCCCCACGGTCGGCCGATGCAGGAACTCTTCGATCTGCGCAACGATCCCACCGAACAAGTGAACCTCGCCGATGCGATGCCCGAAAAGGTCGAGGAAATGAAGGCCCGACTCGACGCCTACGTGGCGCGGCGCTTGGCCGAAACCGGTCGGACCGAGGATCCGGTGGCGGTTCAGGGGCGATGCGGCACCAAGATAGGGACTCCGATCGAAGGGGAAACCCCGGGTGCGGGCGCAACGCCGCTGCACCTTCGCGCGGCCAAGCTCGCCGCCG
>JBJTRZ010000411.1:0-7758 GCA_046076415.1 Armatimonadota bacterium | reverse complement strand
TTCCCCTGCTCGCGCTCCCGCTCTCGCTGACGGACCCGGGCACGGTTCGCACGGGAGGACGAGGGTTGTTCGCGTTGGGGTTCGCCACCGCCGCGGCATTCAACGTGCTCAATATCGTGCACGCGCTCTTCCCCGCGATCCCGGCGCCCGGCTTCGCGCTTTCGTTCGACACGCAATTCCCGGATCGTCCCTGGAGCCCGCTATCGGCGGTCCGCATCTTCTTCATGCTCGACGCGATCGGCCTGGGGTATTTCGTTCCGCTCGACCTGTCCTTCAGCATTTGGTTCTTCTATCTCGTCAATCGCCTTTTCGCGGTCGGGGGCACCGCGGCGGGCATCGACGGGCCCGGTTTTCCCTACACGAAGGAGCAATGCGCCGGCGGTTACCTCGCCGTCGCCTTGTTCCTGCTTTGGAGACTGCGCCCGCACCTCGCCGCCTCGTGGAACGCCGCGTTCGGCGGGACCGTTTCGAACATTCGGGATGCCTCCGCCCGCCGCGCGTGGATCGGCTTGTCGGCGTCCTCCGTGCTCGTCCTCGGGTTTTGCCACCTCGGTGGGATGTCGTTGTGGATCGCCGCACCGTACTTCGCGATCATCGCGCTCATGGCTTTGGTCTACGCCCGAATGCGGGCCGAAACCGGGGTGCCGTTCCAATTCCTCTATCCCTTCGGGCAACCCCGCGACCTGCTGCTCAATCTCGTTTCGGTCCCGACCGCGCTCCAGTTGGGGGGTCCCGGATCGCTCGTGCTGCTATCGAGCCTGAGCTTCCTTTCGAACCACCACCACGTTTTCGAACAGTCGGCGTACCAGTTGGACGCGGCGCGGCTCGCGGACGAAGCGCGCATACCGCGTCGCATCCTGTTCATCGCCCTGTTCCTGGCGGTGGCCGTTGGACTGTGGGCCGCCTTCGGGGCGCATTTGGGCGCGTACTACGATCAGGGCTCCAACCTGATTCCCTCGGCGGGGGGTTACGGCGAGTATCGGGAAAAGCAGGCGCGGCAAAGTTACGAATTGATCGCCAACCATCTGGCGGTTCCGCCGCCGCGGGATATGGACCGGTTGCGCGCGGTCGGCGCAGGCTTCGGTATCGCCGCGGGGCTCGGCTTCCTGCGCGGGCGATGGGTCGGTTCTCCGTTCCATCCGCTCGGTTTCCTGGTGGCCAACGCGTTTGGAGACACGTCCACCAGCTGGTTCCCGATGCTCATCGCTTGGGCGGCGAAGGCGACCCTGCTCAGGATCGGAGGGCTGGCGCTCTACAAGCGCGCAATACCGTTCTTCCTCGGCCTGACCATCGGGCACTTCGCGATCGGAGGACTCCTATGGCCGTGCCTGACCGTACTGCTACCAAAGGAGGTCGGGAACGCGTATCACCTGCTGTTCGGCGAGTGAACGTCGCGGTGGCGCACGAGGTGTTCGGCAGTCACCCGCGCGCGTCGCGGGTCGTTTGCCCTTGCTGCGCCGGGTCCTGGTAGTCGATCGTGCCGTTCGCGCCCACCCGATATCCACAGCGGCGCAGCAGCACGTCGGGAGCGGCGAAATCGTCGCCGGTCGCCTGCAAACGCGCGCGCAACCGCTCGTCCAATCCGTCGCGCACCTTCCGCATCGCCGCGTCGCCGACCCGATTGCGCAGTTGGTACGGATCGTCGTCGTTGTCGGTCAACAGCCAGTCGCCGGAGTGGTCGCGCACGAACGTGTGGCGCCGGGTGCGAACTCCGCGGTAGGCCCTCCCGCCGTTCGCCACCGCCCATTCGCCAAACGGTGCGGCGCAAAGGATCAGGGCGGCGTGGTCGCGGTCGGGCTTTTGCTTCCCCCTGAACACGCCCGCCAGATCCCGGCCCTCCACCGAACTCGGCACCGGAATCCCCGCGAGCCCCAGCAACGTCGGCATCAGATCCGGCGTTTCGACCGGCGCGTCCATCCTGCGCGCCCGGACCCCGGGCACGCGCACCAGAAGCGGCACGCGGATGGACTCGTCCCACGGTTTCTGCTTTTTCCACATTCCGTGCGAACCGAGCATCTCGCCGTGGTCGGACGTGTACACGAAAACCGTGTTTTCCCACTGTCCGGATTGCTTGAGGGAACGGATCAGCCGGCCGGCGCACCGGTCGAGCGCCGCGATGTGCGCGTGGTACCCGGCCGCGTCGCGGCGATAACGCTCGAATTCGCTCGCCGGAACATTGGGCCGCGGTGTCGGGGGACGCGCGTCGCTGGCCGCGAGGAGATCCGGCGGGCAGGCACGGAACGGATCGTGGGGCGGGCCCCAGGAGAGCACGGCCAGGAACGGTCGTTCGGCGCGGCGACGTTCCTCGATCCAGCGCACCGCCTCGTCGGTCTGCGCATCCGCGTCGTAGCCCGGCCAGATGCGCGCCGCGGTTTCGTCGCCCGCGTGGTAGGCCGAGCGCAGGTAGTCGTGGGTGCATTCCAGCGCGCGCCAATGCTCGAAGCCGCATCGCCGCTCCCGCGGGATCGGCGCGCCGCGCCCCCCGCCGTCGACATGCCACTTGCCGATCCACGCCGTGTCGTAACCCGCGTCCACGAAGCATTGCCCGAGTTTGGGGCTGCGATCCGAGAGCCGCAGGTCGTTGAGGAACAGGCCGTGGGTCAGGGGAAACTGCCCGGTAAGCAGGCTCGCACGCCACGGCGAACACACCGGCATCGTGGCCACGCAACGGGTGCAGTCGATCGATTCCTGCGCGAGCGCGTCGAGGTTCGGGGTCCGAACTTCCGTGTTTCCGGCATACCCGTGCTCGATCGCACGCCATTGATCGCCGAAAACGACGACCACGTTCGGGCGCCGCGCGGGAGTTTCGGTTGGGGGCGATAGGGGCATTGCGCGAAGGTGTCCTTCCCAAAATGAAATTCAGGGCGGGCGGGCGACGTTACCCGAATGCTCGGGTCAGCCCGAGGGCCGCATGCCGAGCGAGCGCATCAGGAAGCCGAACGTGTCGACCCATTGCTCGATCTGCTTGGCGGTGGGTTTGCCCGCTCCGTGCCCGGCGCGGGTTTCGATGCGGACCAGGATCGGCGCGTCGCCGGCCTGCGCGGCCTGCAACGTGGCCGCGTATTTGAAACTGTGCGCCGGGACCACGCGGTCGTCGTGGTCGGCGGTGGTCACCAGCACCGCGGGATACCGGGTGCCGGGCTTGATGTTGTGGAGGGGCGAATAGGCGAAGAGCGCCTTGAACTCCTCGGGGTTGTCGCTCGAGCCGTAATCCGATGTCCACGCGCTCCCGATCGTGAACCGATGGAAGCGCAGCATGTCCATCACGCCGACGCCTGGCAATGCGGCGCCGAAGAGTTCGGGCTGCTGGTTGAGGACCGCGCCGACCAGCAACCCGCCGTTGGAGTCGCCGCCGAGGGCGAGTTTGGCGGGTTTGGTGATGCCCATCGCGACGAGGTGCCGGGCGGCGGCGATGCAATCGTCGAACACATTCTGCTTGCGGAGTTTGGTGCCCGCGAGATGCCATTCCTCGCCGTACTCCGCGCCCCCGCGCAGGTTGGGAATCGCCAGCACACCGCCCATTTCCACCCAGGCGGCCCACGCGATGTTGAAGAACGGGGTCATCGAACTGCTGAATCCACCGTACCCGTAGAGCAGCGTGGGGTTGTCGCCCGTGGGTTTGACATCGCTGCGGCGCACCACGAACATCGGGATCCGGGTGCCGTCCTTGCTGCGATAGAAGACCTGCTCGACGACATGACGGGCGACATCGAGGTTCACCTTGGGGCGATGGAAGACACGGGACCCGCCGGTGCGGACATCGAGGCGGTAGACCGTGGTCGGCGCGTTGAAGCTCGAGTAACCGTAGTAGGTGAACCGGTCGGTGCGTTTGCCGTTGAAACCGAACGCGGACCCGATGCCGGGAAGCGCCACGGTGCGCAGCGGCTTGCCGGTTTCATCGAAGATCCGCACTTCCGACCGAGCGTCCTTGAGGTACGCGCACAGGAACCGCGCGTCGACATACCCGACGTTTTCCAACGCATTGGCCGACTCGGGCACCACTTCGGTCCAGACCCGCGGGGTCCGCTCGAGGTCGACCGAAACGATGCGGCCGCGCAGCGCCTGGGCATCCGTTTTGAAAAAGAGCACCGAGCCCTTGTTGCCGAGGAACCGGTATTCCGACTCGAGGCGATCGACCACGGGCTCGATCGGGGAACCGGGCCGGGCGAGGTTTTGAACGTACACCATGTTGGCGGGGGCGGTGCCGCGCCCCACCGAGATCACCAAGTAGCGGCCGTCGTCGGAGACCGTGCCGCCCACGAACATTTCCCCGTCGTCGGGACGTTCGTACACCAACCGGTCCTGCGACTGCGGCGTGCCCATGCGGTGAAAATAGAGTTTCTGGAACGTGTTGCGTTCGGTGAGCTTCGACGCCGCGTCGGCGGCGGGATAGCGGCCGTAGTAGACACCGCCGCCATCGGGCAGCCACGCCACGTCGGAGAATTTGACATCCTCGAGCACGTCCGGCAGCCGTTTTCCGGTGTCGATGTCGAGGAATTGCCAACGTTGCCAATCCGAACCGCCGTCGGATGTGGCGTAGGCCAACGTTTTCCCGTCGTCGCTGACCGACGTCCCTGCGAGCGCGACCGTGCCGTCGGTGGAGAAGGTGTTGGGGTCGAGCAGCACGCGGGCCGGTTTTCCGGGCACGGTCACGAAGAGGACGCTTTGGTTTTGCAGGCCGTTGTTGCGTGTCTGGAACAACCGTCCTCCGCGCACGAACGGCACGGACACGCGTTCGAAGTTCCACAGGTCGGTCAGCCGTTTGCGCAGCGTGGTTCGCTCCGAGATGCGATCGAGCCACCCGAACGTGAGGGTGTTCTGCGCTTCGACCCACGCCTTGGTCTCGGGTGCGTTGTCGTCCTCGAGCCAGCGGTAGGGATCGGCGACCCGGGTGCCATGGTAGGTGTCGACCTGGTCGACGGTGCGGGTTTTCGGGTAGGCGAGCGGTGTCTGCGCGCCGGCGAGGGGGGCGGCGCACCAGAGGACGATCAGGGCGAGGGTCGTGGGGAAGTTGCGCATGGGGAATATCCGAAAGGGGGTGGGTTGGTCGGCGGGTGCGGGGCGCTCGACCGATTGTGGCCGATACGGGGGGAGGTTGGGCGGGACGAATAGGGATTTTACGCTTCGGGCGGCCCGGTGCGGCGAAGTTTCGCGTCCAATTTGCGCCGCGATCGCAGCCTCCACTTGGCGATTCCGGTGGCGGCGAGGGCGATCGTGGCGAGGGCGGAGGCGAGGTAGACGAGTTTTGCGACGGTGCCTCCCCAGGATGCGGTGTGCAGCGGATACATCCAGCGAACCACGCGACGTCCGATGGGTTCCCCGCGCGCGCTGGTCACTCCGAGCACGCGACCGTCGCCCGGGTCGAGCGAAATCTCGGACGTGTGTCCGAGCCCTTCGGCGCCGCGGTGCGCGCGGGTGATGCGAAACGGCTTTTCGGGCGCGATCGGAAGGTTCACCCAGGTGGTGCGCGCTTGGGGTTCCACGGCTTCGGCCAAGGCGCGCAAACGGTCGACGGGGAGCGCGGTGGACGCCGATGTGGGAAGGGCGTGTTCGGGCGCGGCGAAGGTGCCGGTGGCGGCGAGGATGGCCGGTTCGAGGCGAGCGGCGTAAAGGAAATAGACTCCCGTCGCGGCGACGGTCGCGAGAGCGGGCAAGGCGCTCATCCCGAACGCGTTGTGCAGATCGAAGAGCAGGCGCATCCGGTTTCCGGTGGTCTTCACCTGGAATCGTTGACGCCACTGCGCGCGGTTTCGCGGCATCCACAGGGGCAACGCGGTGAAGAGGAGCGCCGATGCGGCGAGGGCCAGGAGTCCGTTGAGGGATTCGCCACGGGCGCCCAAAAGGAGCTCGGCGTGGATGCGGTAGGCGAGGAGCAGCCAGGACTCCGATTCCAGCCGATGGCCGAGGATGGCTCCCGTGCGAGGATGGACATAAACCTCGCGGGTGGGGCCACCGTTCGGATCCGGCAGCAGGCACATCACGCTGTCGGTGGGGTGGCGCGGAAGGCGAATATCCTCGACCGGCGTGTCGGGAAACCGTTTGGCCACGGCCGGTAGCAATTGGGAGAGCGGGGCGGGCGCCCCTTCGGGTTTCACGGCGAACCACCGCGGGTGCACCGCTTGTTCCAACGTTTCCCCGTAAAGGAGCACGCTGCCGGTCGCGGCCATCAGGATCCAGTATGCGCCCACGGTTGCGCCGAGGAACTGGTGCACTCGAAAGAATCCCGTTCTCGGGGAGGGCAGCCAGCGCAGCCTGCGGTCCATGGCGCCATTCTAACCGCTGGTAATCGGATGGTTGCGGGTCGGCGATCCGTCGAATACGCCTTGGGACGGTGCGCTGGGTGGCGGGTGGGAGGCGCTCGATGAACCGCGGGGGACGGTTGATACGGAGCGTGGTGGATCGACGCCGGGGAAAGCGCCCCTGCCCGACTTAGTCGCGCCGCGCCAGCCGGCCGAGGATTTGCGATGCGAGCGCGCCGATCGGCGTGGTGGTGCGCGTCGGGCGGATGACCAGATTGCCGCCGCAGTTCGGACAGACATGGGCCATGGCGGCCGCGCACTCGGGGCAGAAGGTGCATTCGAAGGAGCAGATGAACGCGGGTTCGGTGGGGAGTGTTTCCGCGCCGCACCGCTCGCACCGTTTCTTCATTTTGAGCATGGGATTCCATCGGGATTGTACGCGGCCGGGCTTGGCCGCGACCATTGCCGGTTGAAGGGTCCGGCTGGGGGTCGGCCTCCAACAAGACGAGCATGCGGGATCGGTGCACGGGAACCGACCCGCGGCCGGGCATGCCCACCGGGAGGATGACGATGGGGGAAGTTACCATGACGCGCAGGGCGGTCTTGACGATTCTGCTTTCCGGCCTCGGAGCGCTGGGGATCGCCGGATGTTCGGGAGCTCGATCGAAGGCGTTTGCTTTGGAGGAGGGGCTCGAACGGTGGTCGCGGAATCGCCCGCGGGCGTACCGCTACGAAATCAGCCTCCTTGGATTCCTTCCGGCGAACCGGTATCGCGTGGAGGTGAAGGCGGGAGCAACCCGAGGAACGGTGACCGTGATCGAAGGACCCGATATTTTCCTCGACACGTCCGCGTGGGATTCCATCGACGGGCTGTTCGCCACGGCCCTGCGGGTGGTGTCGAGCGGTGGGAAGGCGTCCATCGAGTTCGCTCCGGACGGATTCGTCCCGAAACTGGTGCGGACGGACCCGTTGCCGGGGGCCATCGACGACGAGGTGGACTACAAGGTGTCGGCGTTCGAGGCCCTCTGACGGAAAGGACGGCCGTTCGAGGAACGGACTTCCCGCGGAGCAGGCAGGTCGGAAAGGGCGGATGGGGTGGTCGAGCCCGCGTGGCGCGCGGGCAACGTCGCGATGCGGCGGGTGGGCGCGGCAACGCCCACCCGGACCGATCGGGAACCGCGGCTAGGCCAGCACCGCTTTGACCACATGCCCGTGGACATCGGTGAGACGGCGGTCGATGCCGTTCTGACGCCAGGTCAACTTGGTGTGGTCGATGCCCAAAAGGTGCAGCACCGTGGCGTGGAAGTCGTAGGAATAGGTGGTGTCGACCGCGGTCTTGAACGCGAGTTCGTCGCTCTCGCCGTACGCCACGCCCGGCTTCACCCCCGCGCCCCAGATCCAGGACACGAACGTTCCTCCGTTGTGGTCGCGCCCATCGCCGCCCTGCGCGGTCGGCGTCCGGCCAAATTCGGTGGTCCAGATGACCAAGGTGTCCTTGTCGAGGCCCCGGGCCTTGAGA
>JBJTRZ010000410.1:0-4111 GCA_046076415.1 Armatimonadota bacterium | reverse complement strand
GTCCGCCCCGATGCCGTCCTCAGGGACATGACCTTCCCGTGCTCGACGGATGGGACGCCACGCGGGCGAGCAAGGCGGATCCGACGCTCGCCGGAATCCCGGTCATCGGGCTGACCGCCCATGCCATGGCCGGCGACCGGGAAAAATGCCTCGCGGCCGGATGCGACGATTACGATACAAAACCCATCGATATGGAACGGCTGCTCGGGAAACTGCGCGACGCCCTCGGACCGAAGTTTCCGGAATGAACTCCGAGGATGGGGCGATCGAACCCCTCGCCATTTTCGCGGCGGAAACGCTGGCGCACGTCCGGCACGAACTGCGAACCCCGGTCAACCAAATCATCGGCTACGCGGAACTGGTGGCCGAAGAAGCCTCCGACCGCGGACACGGCGAATACGCGGACGACCTCGGAAAAATCGTCCAAGCCGCGCGAACGCTCGATACGCTCATCGGATCGCACCTGGGGTCCCATCGCCTGCAAGGGACGCTCGACCACGAAGCCCCGGTGCGGCCGCGTTCGGTGGAGGCCGACCCGGGCGGTGACGCCCCGCGGAGTTCGGGAAAACTGGGTGAAAGGTGCTGATCGTCGACGACGATCCGGCGAACCGCGAGATGCTGCGCAGTCGCCTCCACCGCGAAGGGTTGGAGGCCCACGCCGCCGCCGATGGCCAATCCGCCCTCGACCGGCTTGGCTCGGAATCCTTCGACACGGTCCTGCTCGATATCCTCATGCCGGCAATCGACGGGCACGACACACTGCAACATATCAAGTCGGACCCGGCGCTGCGCGACATTCCGGTGATCATGGTGTCCGCCCTCGACGAACTCGACAGCGTCGTCCGGTGCATCGAGGACGGCGCCGAGGATTACCTCCCGAAGCCGATCAACCCCACGGTCCTGCGCGCGCGGCTCGGGGCGTGCCTCGAGGAAAAGGCGCTGCGCGACACGGAACGATCGCACACCGCCACGATCGAACGGACCCAACGCCGCTTGGAAGCCGAACTCGAGGAAGCCGCATCCTACGTTCGCTCCATCCTGCCGGATCCGATCACGGATCCCGTCGGCATCGACTGGAAATACCGGCCGTCCACCGAACTCGGCGGAGACGCATTCGGATTCCATGCCATCGACGGCGACCATTTCGCGCTGTACCTGCTCGACGTATGCGGGCATGGAGTCGGCGCCAGCCTGCTCTCGGTGGCGGCGATCAATGTGCTCAGGAATGCGTCCCTCCCCGACACCAACCTGCGCGAGCCGGGCGAAGTCCTGACGAAGTTGAACACCATGTTCCCGATGGAGCGTCAGAACAACATCTACTTCACGCTTTGGTACGGGGTCTGGCAACGGTCGACCGCAACGCTGCGGTATTCCGTCGCCGGGCATCCCCCCGCCCTGCTGGTCGATCCACAGGGCGGCGAAATCCAGCGACTCCACGCGCGGGCACTGCCGATCGGGGTCATGGACGACACCCGATACGCCACGGGTCTCGTGCGAATATCCCCCGGGGCCCGACTGGCGATTTTCTGCGATGGCGCGTACGAAATCGCGGACCAACACGGCGAATTGCTCGGACTCGATGGCCTCGCCAACTTCGTCGCACCCCGCGTGGACCGGGATTCGGTGCTCGACGAATTCGAGGCGATGGTTGACGCACGGACGGGTGGCCAGGGTCTGCTCGACGATTTGTCGCTCATGCTGGTGCGTTTTCCATGACCCCGCCATTCTTCCACTTGAGATTTGCCGCGGACATGGAGTCGCTTCTGGAAGCGATCGCCCGGCTGCGCGATCCGGTGGCCAACGGCGGACTCCCCGGGGAGGTGACCGATCTCGCGACGCTCGCGCTCGAGGATCTCGCAACCAATGCCATCAAATACGGTGGGGCTTCCGCCCTCCCGGATGCGCTGGGCATCGATGTCGACCGGGTCGATGGGGAGTGGCGAATCGTCATCGAGAACGACGGCGCCGACTTCGATCCCACGGTGGATGCGCCTCCCGTATCGGACTTGCCGTTCGCCGACCACCCCCTCGGAGGCTTGGGGTTGCGCATGATCAAACGCCGTGCCGATCGATTCGAACACCACCGGGTGGCCGATCGCAATCGGCGCCTGATCGCAAAACGCTTTCCCGAAGGCCCATCCCGCTCGGAAATCTGAGGAAGCCGGACAAAAAAACGACCCGCCCCGGATCGCTCCGGAGCGGGTCGTTCGCCGATGGTCGACGCCCGAAGGCGTTGTTGTTCTTCATGGCGTCGCGCACCGAATCCGGCGTCACCTTGATGGTCTCGCCCGTTTCCGGCGCGGAGGCCTTTTGACGCGTCGCGACGAAGGCGATCGCCCCGCCGGCCACCACCAGGCCGACGAGGGCGAGCACCATGAGTTTTTGCTGCTTTTCCATCAGGGGTTGCTGATGTACCAGTTGCCGTTGTCGTCCTGATGCGGAATGCCCCAGAACTCATGCCGGTTGATATAGGGTCCCTGCGCGACGCGGAACAGCCTGGTTACCTTGCCGTCGAGCGACGCACACGTGTAGGGAGCACCCGCCGCATCCACCGACAACTTGGCCTTCACCGCCTTCGAATGTCCGTCGACATAGTTGACGTTGACGAATTCGTTGTGCCGAGCCTGAACCGGCGAACCGAACACCGGGCAGGAATAGTCCGGCGGCCGGCGGACCGGCTGGATCAACGGAATGCCGTCGGAAATCACCACGGTCTCGGCGGGAAAATCGAACGCGGCCAAGTTCTTGACGGTACGAGCCGGGTTGTTGCCGTGCAGATTGCTCGGGGCACCATTCTCGATCACCGCGTAGTTGAAGTTGTACGACAACCAACGCGGATTGGTCGGGCAAAGCGGCGGCAGTCCGGTGGCGCCCCGAATCAAAGACCACCCCTGGATGAGGTCGACCGCGTTCGGAGCCGACGGGCACTGCATGATCTGCGCGTTCTTCTGGTACGGCGTGAGCATGTCGTAGAACGTGGTCACGCAGAACGGCGTTTGACCGAAGTTGATGTAGAGGTTCATCGGAAACATTTCGTCGTAGTCCTGAACGTACATCAACGTGGCGGTGCCGGATTGGCGCAGGTTGGACAGGCAGGAGATGGACCGGGCCTTCTCGCGCGCCTGGGCGAAAACGGGGAACAGGATCGCGGCCAAAATCGCGATGATCGCGATCACGACCAAAAGTTCGATGAGGGTGAACCCTCGTGATCGATGATGCATGGTGCTCCTCTCCAACATTGGAAATGGATTATGACGGAACAACCACCCGGGGGAGGTTGATCGAATTCTAACACAAGCCGGCCGGGAACACGGCCGGCGACTACGCTCAGCGGACCCGGGGCGAGCGGATCCGATAGAAAAACTGCACCGAGACCGGAGCCGAACCGTACGCGCTCCGCAACTCCGACGGAATGGAATGCAGCCCCACCGAGGCACCAACGCTGCGCTCCGAACGTGCGTCGTCGCCAAGAATACGCGCGCCTCCCACGGTGAGCCGCCCTACCCGGTGCACGCCCTCGGGAACCCGCATCAAATCGGACTTGTCGAGATGCTCGAACCGCGTGAACACGCGCCAGTCGCCCCGGCGCGCCGCCCCTTCGACAAGCAACGCCCGATGCCGGGATCCCGTACCCTCCTTATCCAGGGCATGGGCCGCGTACCACGACACGAAATCCGCACCACCTCGACCCCGATGCCACGCCGCGGAAACCGTCGTCTTTTCCGCCGCCATCGGCATCCCGCCGCTCCCTTCGTGCCCCCCATGGTCGCCACCCATCGCACCAAACCAACCGCGCGAGATCTGCAGCGACGATTCCTTGGAGGGATTCCACGAAGCTCGCACCGAATCGGCATCCAACCGAACGGGATCGATATCGAACCGGTTTTCATCGGTCTCGGTCCGGTTGAAGCGCGACCATTCGATCCGTGCTTGGTTCCGAACCGTCAGACCCAAAGTCGCCACGCCCGCGCTGACATGGCTACCCTCCAGGGCATGGTGCGAAAGCGAAGTTTCCGGATTGTCCCAGGCGGTCGGCCGGTGGCGATACGCGGCGCCCCCGAGGGCCGGCTCCCCCACCGGCGCCAGATACGCCGTCGCCCGGAGATCCCGC
>JBJTRZ010000409.1:0-4531 GCA_046076415.1 Armatimonadota bacterium | reverse complement strand
GCCACCGTGCGATCCCCTTGGGGTTCGGCGCCGATCCTCGTGCCATCGCCGGCGCGTCTCAATGTGGTGAACGCTCTGTTTGCCATTGCGGCGGGCGGAGCGTGCGGCGTTGCACCGGAAGTGTCCGCGCACTCCTTGCTTCGATTCGAAGCGCCCGCGGGTCGGCTGCGGACGATTCCATTGGCAAACGGAGGTTCGTGCATCGACGACTGCTACAACGCGGCTCCGGATTCCATGGAAGGGGCGTTGGGGGTGCTCGCGGCGGCCGAGGTTGGGGCCGCGGGGAAGCGCGTCGCGGTGCTTGGCGAAATGCAGGAGCTCGGGGCCTTCGCCGGGGAGGGGCACTCCCAGGTCGGCCGCGCCGTGGCGCGATTGTGCCCGGACATGCTTGTCCTGATCGGGGACGCGACGCGTTCGATCGAGTCCGCGGCCCGCGTCGATGGATATCCGGCGGACCGGATCCACTGGTTCGCGACGTCGGGCGAGGTCGCGCAGCTGCTGCCGGCGGTCCTGTCGGGAAGCGACATCGTGTTGGTCAAGGGGTCGCGCGCCGCCGGTCTCGAGTCGGTCGTGGCGGCGGTGGAAGCGCGCCTTGGAGTTTCCCGTTGAGCCGACATGCGATCCTCCTGGTGCCGTTCCTCGTGAGCGCACTTGTCGTGCTCGCCGCTGGCCCGGCCACGATTTCGGCCCTCCGCAGGCGCAACGCGGCGCAACCGATCAGCCCGGATGCGCCCGAGAAGCATCGGCTCAAACACGGCACTCCCACCATGGGGGGAATCCTGATCGCCGCCGCGATGATCGTGGCGGTAGCGGTGGGAACGGTGTGCTTCGATATTCCGTTCCGCCGACTCTCCGGGGTTTGGGCGGTGTCCGGTGTGTTCGTCGGCGGGGCCGTGGTGGGCTTGTTGGATGACCTCGGCAAGGCACGTCGCAAGGAAAACAAGGCGGGCTTGTCGGAGCGGGCCAAGTTGTTCCTGCAGCTGGCCGTGGCCGTCGGTTTCGCGATTTGGATGCGCGGCTCGGGAATAACCTCGTTGGTCGGGCCGTACGATATCGGTTTCCTTTTCCTGCCGTTCGTGGTGCTGTTCGTGGCTGGCTTCGGCAACGCAGCCAATTTCACGGATGGGCTCGATGGGCTGCTTTCGGGCTCGGCGGCGATCGTCGCGCTCGTGCTGGGGGTCGTGCTCGGGGAAACCGGTCGGCGGCCCGAACTCGCCATTCCGTGCGGCGCGGTCGCAGGAGCCTGTGTTGCGTTTCTGGCTTTCAACGCCTATCCGGCGCGGGTTTTCATGGGGGATACCGGCTCGCTGGCACTGGGGATGGGGCTCGCCGCCGTTGCCTGCGCGGGGGGGATGGTCCCCGTTTTCCTCGTGGCCGCCGTCGTCTGGATTGCCGAAATCGCGTCGATGGTCCTCCAGCGGTACGTTTTCAAGTTCCGCCGCATCCGCCACGGCATCGAGTACGCGAAAGCCCACCGCGTCTTTCGACGAGCTCCGCTACACCATCATTTCGAGGAATGCGGTTGGCACGAGACCCAGGTCGTCGCGCGTTTCCATGTGGTTGGCATTTTGGCCGGAGTTGTTGCCTTGCTCGCTTGGGGGGCTGGGCTGTGAATCTCGAGGGCGCACGCATCGCCGTGATTGGAGCCGCGGCGACCGGCATTTCGACCGCTCGTGTACTTTCACGCCGCGGAGCGCGCGTCGTCGTGCTGGACCGAACGCCCGAAGCCCAGGTCGGCGCTGCCCGCGCCTCGGATTGGAACGACGCCGCAACGCGATACGGGATCGATCTGCGATGGGGGACCGAGGAACTTCCCGCGGATGTCGACTGGCTGGTCCCGTCGCCCGGCGTGCGTCGCACCGCCGCGCCGGTCCGGTCGGCCCTCGACCGCGGCATACCCGTCGTCTCGGAGATCGAAATCGGCGGGGCGATCGCCCGGGCGCCCGTGCTCGCGGTCACCGGCACGAACGGCAAAACGACCACGGTCGCTTGGTTGGCGGACATGGTCGCGGCCTCGGGACGGGCCGTGCGCGCCTGCGGCAATCTAGCGGCCGACGGGGGCGAGCGGTTGCCGTTGATCGAAGCGGCCGATGCGGCCGGACCCGCGGAAATCCTCGTTGCCGAGGTTTCATCGTTTCAACTGGAATGGACCCGGAGTTTCGCTCCGCGCGGGGCCGCTTGGCTGAATCTATCCGCGGACCATCTCGACGCCTATCCGAGCATGGATGCGTATGCGGCGGACAAGGCGCGTCTGCTGCGCAACCAGACCGAGCAGCAGGTCGCCGTTCTCAATCGCTCGGATCCGTGGGTGGTCTCGCGGACCGCGGGCGTGGGAAACGCACGGCGGGTTTGGTTCGACGCCGATGCGCCGGTTTTTCCCGAGTCGTTGCGGGACGCTTCCGAGGGGATACTGCTTCCGGGCCGGCACAATCGCGCCAACGCGCTTGCCGCGGCGCTTTTGGCGCTCGATATGGGCGTTCCCGCGCAGGCCGTGGGGCGGGCGCTCGCGCAGTTTCGCGGGGTGCCGCACCGCATGGAGTTGGTGCTCGTGCGCGGCGGTGTGACTTGGATCAACAATTCGATGTGCACCAATGCCGCCGCGGTCGCCGCCTCGCTCGAGGCGGTTTCCGGCCCGGTTATCGCGATCGCGGGGGGGCGATTGAAGGAATCCGATCCGACGGACCTCTGCGAGGCGTTGGCGCGCCATGCCCGGCAGGTGATCTTGATCGGGGAGGCCGCCCCGAGTCTGGCCGCGACCATCAACGCGATCTCCGCGGTGCCCACCTTCGTGGCGCCGTCGATGGAGGAGGCGGTGCGTCAAGCGGAATCCGCAGCGGTTCGCGGGGAGACCGTGGTTCTCGCTCCCGGTTGTTCGAGTTTCGACATGTACTCCGGCTTCGAGGCTCGGGGGCAAGACTTTCGCCGATGCGTGCATGGGCTGGCCAGGCAATGAAACCCAAGATTCTTCCTTCCGACCGCGTTTTGACTTTCGTCACTTGGTTGCTGGTCCTCTTCGGACTGGTGATGGTGTTCGATGCGTCCTACGCCCACGGGCTCGCCTTCTACAAGGACGGCTGGTACTTCGCCCGCAAGCAGATCGCGCATGCGGCGGGCGGTTTGGTTGCGCTGCGGTTCCTGTCGCGGCTCGATTACGGCAGGCTCCGGGGATTTGCTCCATTGGCCTTCGGTGGTTCGGTCATGCTTTTGGTGCTGGTTCCGATGGTCGGCAATGCCTCCCTGGGCGGGCAGCGCTGGTTGAGCCTGGGACCTATTGGAATCCAACCTTCCGAATTGGCCAAACCCGCGCTTATTCTCGCCGCCGCGTTGGCGTTGCAGCGTTGGCCCGGTATCGCAACGCGGACTTGGCCGTTCGTCGGATTTTGCGTGGCCGCAGGGGTTCCGATCCTGCTCACCGAGCGTCAACCGGATTTGGGAACGGCGATCACCATGGCGATGGGGGTGGCGGGCATCCTGATCGTTGCGGGGACGCGGAAACGATTCCTCGGGGGAGCCCTTGTCGTTGCGGTCGCGCTGGTCGCCGCAATGGTCCTGCTGCCCGGACGCGGTTCGAGCGCGCCGGGCGAGGCGGGCAAACCGCACTTCCGTTTGCGCCGGTTCGCGGTGCTTTCGGACCCGGGCCAGTCTCGCTACGGCGATGGTTTGCAGAATTGGCATTCCTACGTCGCCCTCGCGAACGGTGGGCTGCGGGGAGTCGGTTTCACCAATAGCATGGAGAAGCGCGTGGGAGGAGTTCCGATGCAGCGCACCGACTTCATCTACGCCATCGTGGGCGAGGAGTTCGGGCTTGTGGGAACCGTGATCGTGCTCACGCTCTTCCTTTTGGTAGGAGTGCGCGGATATGGCATCGCGTGCCGTTGCCGCGATCCATTCGGTCAATACCTGGCGGTGGGCATCACCACGGGCATCGTGGGTCAGGCCGCGCTGAACATCGCGGTGGTGACGGGAGTGGTGCCCGTGACGGGCGTTCCGTTGCCGTTGATTTCCTACGGTGGCGCGGCGCTGCTGACGACCTTGGCTTCGATCGGCGTGTTGCTCAACATTTCGCGGATTCCGTTTCGCCGCGATTCCGAATCGGGCGATGCCCCGGTCGTCGCAGCCGGTCCGGTTCGCGGTCGCGGAGTGGAAAGGACATGGGCCCGATGATCAGGTCTCCGAGGGCCTTGCCCGATGGGCCGGTCCATTTCGTGGGGGTATGCGGGGCGGGGCAATCCGCGCTCGCGTGGTTGCTGGCCTCCACCGGTAGGACCGTCACCGGCACCGATCGCGCCTGCCTCGCGGCGGTCCGCACCCGCCTTGGTCGTTTGGGCGTCGAGGTGCTCGATCGTCATGGGGCCGAACAGATCGGCGACGCGGCCTGCGTGGTGGCGACCGATGCCGTGGACGAGCGGCATCCCGAGATCGAGGAGGCGCGACGCAAGGGAATACCGGTGATGCGTCGGCCGGAAGCCCTCGCCAGCCTTTGCGCGGGACGTCGCTTGGTCGCCGTGGCAGGGACCCACGGCAAGACGAC
>JBJTRZ010000408.1:0-3787 GCA_046076415.1 Armatimonadota bacterium | reverse complement strand
GTCCTCCATCATGGCCTTGCGGCGATCGCCGAAGCCCGGCGCCTTCACCGCGACCACGTTGAGGATGCCGCGAATCTTGTTGACCACGAGGGTGGCGAGCGCCTCGCCCTCGATGTCCTCGGCCACGATCACGAGCGGCCGGCCCGAACGGGCGACCGTTTCGAGCGGCTTGATCAGGTCGGCGACGGACGAGATCTTCTTCTCGTAGAGGAAGAGGTAGGGCTCGTCGAGGACGGCCTCCATGCGCTCGGGGTCGGTGACCATGTAGGGCGAGATGTAGCCCTTGTCGAACTGCATCCCCTCGACCAGGTCGAGCTCGGTGGAGGTGCTCTTGGACTCCTCGACCGTGATGACGCCGTCCTTGCCGACCGCTTCCATCGCCTTGGCGACGAGCTCGCCGATCTGGCGGTCGTTGGCGGAGATGGCGGCGACGTTGGTGATGGCCTCGGTGCCCTCGACCGGGGTGGCGATGCGCTTGATCTCGGCGATCGCGGCATCCACGGCCTTGTCGACACCGCGCTTGATCAGCATCGGGTTCGAGCCGGCGGCCACATTGCGAAGGCCTTCGCGAACGATGGCCTGGGCAAGGACGGTGGCGGTGGTGGTACCGTCGCCGGCCACGTCGTTGGTCTTGGAAGCGACTTCGCGAACGAGCTGGGCGCCCATGTTCTCGAACTTGTCCTCGACCTCGATCTCCTTGGCGATGGTCACGCCATCGTTGACGATCGACGGGGAGCCGAATTTCTTCTCGATGACGACATTGCGTCCCTTGGGCCCCAGGGTCACCTTCACGGCGTCGGCGAGGATGTTCACGCCACGCTCGAGGGAGCGCCGGGCCGATTCGTCGAACTGCAGATCCTTGGCTGCCATTTAACCCTCCACGATCCCGAGAATGTCATCCTGTCGCAGGATGATGACTTCCTGGCCGTCGACCTTGATCTCCGTGCCGCCGTACTTGCTGTAGACGACCTTGTCGCCCACTTTCACTTCCATGGCGGCGACGGTTCCGTTGTCGAGGGTCTTGCCGGGTCCGACCGCGAGGACCTCGCCGGTCTGGGGGCGTTCCTTCGCGCTGTCGGGGAGCACGATGCCACCGCTCGTCCTTTCATCGGCCTCGATGGCCTTGACGACGATGCGGTCGCCGAGGGGCTTGAGCATTTCGCTATACCTTTCGGATGGGAATTCGAGGAGCCGGATGGCCCCGGACACTTTGGCACTCCGGGGTACCGACTGCCAACCAACGGCGATTCTACCGGCCCGGCCGAACCGTTTCAAGCCCGAACCGACGGAAAATTGCGAAAATTTCGCAGGTTTCCACCGCCCCTACCCGTGACCCGCGACCGGAGCGGTACACTGGGCGCACATCCCCATGTCCCGGCGTCGCTCCTCCTCCGGCACTTTGCAACGGGCGCTGGTTCGCATCGTGCCCGGCGTGCTCCACGGCCTGTCGCGCCTGTCGCGCCGACGCACCTTGGCGCTGGGCCGGGCCCTCGGCCGGTTCGGCTTCCGCACGGCGAAAAAGGCGCGTACGAGCGCGCTCCGCAATGTCGCCTTCGCGTTTCCCGAGCTCACGCCCGCCGAGCACCGTGCGCTCGCCGTGCGCTGCTTCGAGCATTGGGGACTGGTGACGCTGGACTTCCTACGCTGCTCCCGAATGCCGCGCGCCGACGTTCTGAAGTTGGTCACGTCGTTCGAAGGCGTCGAGGAATACGCCGAACCCCTGCTGGCCGAGGGCCGCGGGATCGTGGCCGCGGGCGCGCATCTCGGGGCGATCGATTTGTTCGGGCGGTTCGCCGCCGCACGCGGTGTCGCGCTCACAGTGGTCACCCGGGACCCGGACGATCCCGGCTTCCGTGCGCTGGTGAAGGATCTGCGCGAATCCGGCGGATACCAAACCGTGGACCGGCAAGGCGGTGCCGCGTTGCGCAAGCTGATCGTCGCCCTCACCAAAGGCGAGGTGGTGGGCATCCTGCCGGACCAGAACGCCGACGATTTGTTCGTGCCGTTCTTCGGCGCGCCGGCCGGAGTCGCCGACGGCGCCGCCCAACTCGCGCTCCGCACGGGCGCGGCGATCGTGCCCGCTTTCTGTCTGCGCAACCCCGACGACACGTACCGGATCGTGGTGCGCCCGCCCATTTTTCCCGATCGCGAGGCACCCGATCGCACCGCCGAGGTGCGCCGACTCACCGAACGGTTCACGCACGAGTTCGAAGCCATCATCCGCACGGCCCCGGAGCAATACCTGTGGCTGCACAATCGGTGGAAAGGCGCGTTCGAGCCGCACAACCGTGAAAAGTGGCCGCCGGGATACGACCGCGACGCGCTGAAGGTGAAGTGGGAATCCGGAGCCTGAATGCATCCCCGGGAACCGGACCGCGCGCGCCATCGTTCACCGTTTCATACACCATGACCACCGAAGAACTCGTCGTGCTCTGCGACGATCAGGACCAACCCATCGGGACCGCCCCGAAGGCCACCGTGCACACCGGCGACACGCCGCTCCATCAAGCGTTTTCGGTGTTCCTGTTCGACCGCACGGGCCGTTTCCTCACCCAGCAACGCGCGTCCACGAAAAAGACATGGCCGCTGATCTGGGCGAACTCGTGCTGCGGGCATCCGCTCCCGGGCGAATCGCGGGAATGCGCGGTCTACCGAAGGCTACGGCACGAGCTGGGCATCACGAGCCTGCTCAAACTCAAAGAGGTCGCGCCGACGTTCCGCTACCGCGCGGAGCTCGACGGCATCGTGGAAAACGAAATTTGCCCGGTCTGGGCGGGCGTCGTGGAACAGGAACCCAGCCCGAATCCCGCCGAGGTCGAGGCGATCCGCTGGATCGATTGGAGCGAATTCCTCCACACCTGCGACACCAATCCGGCGGCCTACGCCCCGTGGACGATCGAGGAAGTGGCCGCGCTGCGCGCCTCCGACGCGTTCTTCCATTTCCACGCGACGCTCGTGGGCACGCGCACGCTACCGGTGGCGCCCAGCGACTGATCCATCGCGTTGGTCGACGTCCACCACGCGCCCCACGAAGCCCTCGGCATCCGCGAGCAACCGTTCCGCCTCCGCCGCCCCGACCCCGCGCCGGGCCATCACGATCGCGGTTTTGACGGATCCACCGGCCTCCGCGAGCAGGCGATCCGCCTCTTCGTCCGTGTCGACCCGGCCCAATTCGCGCACAAGCCGGCGGGCACGGTCCACCAATTTGCGGTTGGTCGCCCGAACATCCACCATCCGGTTGCCCCAGGTCTTGCCGATCCGCACCATCGCCCCGGTGGTGAGCATGTTGCAAACCAGCTTCTGCGCGGTGCCGGCCTTCATGCGCGTGGAGCCTTGAATCACCTCCGGCCCGGTGACCACCTCGATCGCAATGTCGGCATCCGCCGATAGGGGTGCCCCGGGAACATTCGCGATGCCGATGGTGGCCGCCCCCCTCTCCCGTGCCCGGCGCACCGCCGCACGGACATACGGCGCGCCGCCGGAGGCCGAAATCCCCACCACGGTATCGCCCGCCCCCACGGCCAATTGGTCAACGGCCAACGCCACGGCCTCGGCATCGTCCTCCGCCCCCTCGATGGCGCGAACGAGCGCGGTGGAACCACCGGCGATCACCCCGAGCACCTGATCCGGCGACATTCCGAACGTCGGGAGGCATTCCGCCGCGTCGAGCACCCCGAGCCGTCCGCTGGTCCCCGCACCGACATAGATCAGGCGCCCCCCGCCGCGCAGTCCGGCGGCGAGCAGGTCGACGGCCGTTGCGATCGCGGGTATCGCCCCCCGCACCGCA
>JBJTRZ010000407.1:0-20286 GCA_046076415.1 Armatimonadota bacterium | reverse complement strand
TGGTGCAGCAGGATGTCGCCGCGACGTATCGCGGTGAATATGTCCTCCTGACCCGACAGCGCGGCGGGTACCCGCGGCACGTGGACCGGGTCCTTCAAGTCCGCCCGATCCAGTCGAACGAGTTCGAAGAAAGCGGAGAGTCCCAGCACCCCGCCGTCGCCGCTCCCCGCGACCACCAGATTCCGGGGATCCATCTCCAATCCGTCGATCAACAGACGACGGATGTGCTCGGGCATACCGCGCGTGACCTCAAGCCGCGTCACGAACGAAAAGTGACGGCGCTCGATGTCCGTGGCCACGGCCCGGAGCAGGTCCTCGGCTTCCGCCTCCCGTATCTCGACGTCCGCATCCCGGGTCACGCGGAACGGGTGCGCGCTTTCCACCTCGAAACCGGGAAACAAGGTGCCGACGTGTTCGGCGACGATCTGCTCCAGCCAGGCGAAACGGGCGGGAACGGCATTTGGATCACCGACGGGCACCAGTCGCGGCAGACTCGCAGGCACTTTCAAGCGAGCAAATTTCTCGCCGTCGGCATCCCGGATCACCACCGCGAGATTCAAGGCCAGATTCGAGATATGGGGAAACGGATGCCCCGGATCAACGGCCAGCGGCGTGAGGATCGGAAAGATCTCCCGGTGGAAGTAGGTGGATAGGTGCGCCCGTTCCGCGTGCGTCAGCTGCTCCCAGTCCGTCACCTCGATGCCCGCCTCCGCCAATTGCCCCAGCAATCGACGCCGGCAATCCAGCGCACCCTCCATCAACTCCGCGACCCGGGTCGACACGCGCTCCAACGCCTCCGTGGGCGTGAGGCCATCGGCGGTGGGTTCCACCAAACCGGCCGCCCGCTGCGCCTGCAACGCCGAAACCCGGATCATGTAGAACTCGTCGAGATTGCTGCCGAAGATCGCAAGGAACTTCACACGCTCGAGCAACGGGTGCCGAGCATCGAACGCCTCCTCGAGCACACGCGCGTTGAACGCCAACCACGACGCTTCGCGATTGAACAACGGTATCCGAGGGGACGAATCTCCCTCCATGGACAACGTCACCGGATCGATCGGGTCGGACATGCCGGAAGTATACCGGCCCCATCGAAGCCCCCGCCGTGCGGCGATACAATACGGGTCGCATGAGCCTGATCACGCTGTCCGGAGTTGGCAAGGATTTCGGACCGCACACCATTCTATACGGAGTGGATTGCGCGGTCGCCCGGGGCGAAAAGATCGGCATCGTCGGCAAGAACGGCGGCGGAAAGACCACCTTGGTGGAGGTCATCCTTGGGCATGACGTGCCCACCCGAGGGTCCGTGCACATCGCTCGCGGCATCACCCTAGGCTACCTGTCGCAGGAATCCCGACTCGACGAATCACGGTCGGTTCAGGAGGAAGCCGACACCGCGCTCGCCGCACTGGGCGATGCCGAGCGCCGACTCCGCGAAGCCGAACTCGAGCTCGCCGATGCTCCCGACGACCCCGAGCGCCTCGAAGCCTACGCCACCGCACGGGATCGCTACGATTTCGCCGGCGGGGATTCCGGCCGCGACCGCCTCGAGATCGCGCTTGCCGCGATGAGTTTCGCACCGGAAGGTCGGGATCGGCCGGTTTCCGTGCTCTCCGGCGGAGAACGCACCCGACTCGCGATGGTCAAGTTGCTCGCGTCCTCCCCGGACATCCTCGTCCTCGACGAGCCCACGAACCACCTCGACATACGCGCGGTCGAATGGCTCGAGGATTTCCTCGGGCGCTTTCCCGGAGCCGTTTTGGTCGTGAGCCACGATCGCCGCTTCCTGCAAAATGTCGCGCGCACCATTTGGGAAGTCGACGGTGGATCCGTCACCACGTGGACCGGCGGTTACGATGCGTTTCGGGAAAAGCGCGCGGCCCAACGGGAACGGCAACTCGAGGAATACCTGCGCCAACAGGCCCATATCGCCCGCACCGAAGAGTTCATCAGACGCAACAAGGCCGGGCAGAACACGCGCATCGCCATGGGACGCCAGAAACTGCTGGACCGACTCGAGCGAATCGATCGACCAGCCGACGACCCGCGTAAAATGGCCGCCGCCGTGCGCAGCGCGGGACGATCCGGCCTCGAAACCGTGGTCGCCGAACACGCCGCCAAGCGCTTCGGGGAACGCGTCCTGTTGTCCGACGCGAACTTCACCATCCACCGCGGATGCAAGGTGGGCATCGTCGGTCCCAACGGTGCCGGCAAATCCACCCTCGTGGGAATGATCCTCGGAGAAACCTCCCCGGACCAAGGCCATGTGCGCACCGGACACGGTGTCGTGGTCGCCACGCGCCGACAGGACGAGGACGATTTCGATCCCGATCGCTCCGTGCTCGAGAACTTCCTCGACCATGCGGCCATGACGACCGGCGAGGCGCGAACCCATCTCGCTCGTTTCCTGTTCACGGGCGACGATGTGTTCAAACCCGTGGGCGCACTTTCCGGGGGTGAGCGCGCCAAACTCGCGATGGCCACCATGGTGCTCACGGCCGCGAATCTGCTCATCCTCGACGAACCCACCAACCACCTCGACGTTTATTCCTGCGACGCGTTGACCGAGGCGCTGCGCCGCTACGACGGCACCCTGCTGGTGGTCTCCCACGATCGCACCCTGCTCGACGCGGCAACGGACTGGACCCTCGTCCTCGACGGGCACGGCGGCGTTGAGCTGTTCGAAGGCAACTACGCGCAGTGGAAAGCCGTTCAGGATTCCACCGCCGCCGCGGCCGCCGTCAAATCCCGCGCCGGCGGGTCCAAACCCAACCCGAACCCGACCGCGCCGCGCAACGCGCACGAGCTGAGCCGCGAACGACGACGGCTTCAGCAGCGGATCTCCGCGGTCGAGGCGGAAATCGAACGCGTGGAGGAGCGAGTGCGCGTCGTCGAAGCCGGGCTCGCCGCGCCCAGGGATGCCGACCACGCGATGGCACTCGCCAAGGAGCATCTGGACGCGAACGAAACGTTGGCCGAACGACTCTCGGAATGGGAAGCCCTCGGAACCGAATTGGAATCCCTCGGCTCCTCCGGCTAAAGGCGCGCGACGAACCGCCCCATCCGCTCCACCGCCTCCTGCAATTTGTCCACCGCGGTGGCGTAGCAGCAACGCACGTGCCCGATGCCTCCGGCGCCGAAAACCGGCCCGGGAACCACCAGCACCCGCTCCTCCATCAAAAGACGCTCCGCGAACTCCTCCGCGGACAAGCCAAATCGCTCGATCGATGGAAACGCATAAAAGGCGCCGCCCGGAAGCGGGCAATCAAGGCCGATCGACACCAGCCCGTCCACGAACAACCGTCGGCGACGATCGTAGTCGGCGACCATGGTGCGCACCGCCGCGTCCCCCTCCCGCAAAGCCGTGATCGCGGCGATCTGCGCGGTGATCGGAGCGCACATGATCGTGTATTGGTGCACCTTCATCATCGACTCGATAACAGGCGCCGGCGCGCACGCATATCCGATGCGCCACCCCGTCATCGCGTGGGCCTTTGAAAACCCGTTGAGCAGGATCGTGCGCTCCCGCGCTCCCGAAAGGGAGGGGACCGATACGTGCGGCGCATCGTAGGAGAGCCGATCGTATATTTCGTCGGAAACAAGATACAAATCGTGGCGCACCGCGACATCCACCACGGCCTGCAAATCCTCGCGCGTCATCGTGGCACCGGTCGGATTCGTCGGAAACGACAGGATGATCGCCTTCGTCCGCTCGGTGATGCGCGCCTCGATCTCGGATGCCCGGACCGCGAAGCCGTCGGCGGCCGTGGTAGGAACGTTCACCGCGACGCCTCCGGCGAAGGCGACACACGGGAGGTAGCTCACGTAGCACGGTTCCGGAATCAATACTTCGTCGCCGGGATCCAGCAACGCGCGAAATGCGATGTCAAGCGCTTCCGAAACCCCCACCGTCACCAAAATCTCGCCCCGCGGATCGTACCTATGGCCATACAGCGCGGCCTGGGACTCCGCGATCGCCTCGCGCAACTCCAGCAAACCGAAATTGCTCGTGTATGAAGTGCGCCCCTTTTCGAGCGACGCGATCGCGGCCTGACGCACGGGCCACGGCGTGACGAAATCCGGTTCGCCCACGCCGAGCGAGATCACATCATCCATCTCCGCAACCAAGTCGAAGAAGCGACGTATGCCGGAGGCAGGCAAGGTGGATACCACCCGGGACAACGGTTTCAAGGCATCACCGCCACGCGCTCCGCAACCGGTTCCTGCGCGAAAACCACGCCGTCCTCCTTGTACCGTCGAAGGACGAAATGGGTGGAGGTGGCCACGACGCCATCGATGGTTGCAACACGCTCCGCCACGAACGCGGCGACCGCCTCTATCGAAGCGCAGGTGACCGCGACGCGAAGGTCTTGGGTTCCACTTACCAAATGGACGCCGGTGACCTCCGGATGACGGTAGATGCGCTCCGCAATGCGGTCGTATCCCTCGCCACGCTCCGGTCGCGCCGTCACGTCGACGAATGCCTCCACGCGCCGAACCCCGGCGCGCTCCCAATCGACGACCGTGCGGTAGGAACGAATGGCTCCGGAAGCCTCCAGGCGCGCGATTGCTTCCGCCACCACGTCGACCCCCACTCCGATGCCCGCCGCAACCTCCGCCGCCGTTGCACGAGCATCGCCCTCCAATATCCGCAGGATTTCCGATTCCATCCGATACGCTCCCACCGGGCATCCCGCCCGAAGTCCGATTCTACCACCGCCCTCGAGCCCGATCCCAACGGCCGCGCCATCACGCGGCATCGGAAAGGACTCCATGTTCGAAAAGCACAAGGTCCTCGTGCATCGCGAACATCCGAGCGTCCCGGGCAATCCGCATCCCTTCCATGCCGGCCGCGGAGCGAACGACCTCCGATACCGGCGAAGACCAGGCGAACCGCCCCGCCGCACCGGAATCGCACTCCACCTCGGCGGCCGCAGGGTAGGCGATCGGAGTCGTGTCACGCGGGCCGACCCAAGAGAACGCACGCACCGCTTCGTCCGGACACACTTGCTCGATCAACTCCCAATCCACCGACGAAGCAAACATCCCGACGCACAGCACTTGCAGCGGATCTCCCCCCGGGTGCAACTCCCTCCACGCTTCCAAAAGATCGGTCAAGCGGTAGGAAATTCCCTGCGGAACTTCGCCGACGCGAGCCAGCCAGCCGGGCGCGCCGGAAGGCAGGATCGGAGATCGGGAGGGCGGAACGGGAAACGCCGCCGAACGTGGACGCCACCGGACGATCGACTCGGAGAGTTCCCAAACGGCAACGAACCCACGCCCGCGCAACGCGCCGGACCATGCCGGAACCACCGCACCGTCCACCACGTGCAACGCGGCGATCTCGCAACCGGGCCCGGAATTCGGCGACGCCGCGCTCCGAGCCACCACCGCCTCTAGGCGACGGTTCGCGATTTCGCGCACGACGGACGCGCACGAGCGACGAGGATCCACAGGCCACGGCGCCTGCAATTCCGCCGACGCGTCGAGCAGGACCACCACGGGCCGGATATCGGAACGCGTGGCGATTCGCGGCACCCTCCTCGAATCAGCCGAGGCCCCGCTCCTCCATCAGGCGCGGCAGGAACGCCGTCGATATCTCGTTGCGTTGGTAACGCGAATCGGAAAGGATGGTCTGAAGGAAGGGAATGTTGGTTGGAATACCCTCCACACGCATCTCGTCGAGGGAGCGTTGCATACGGCGAATCGCCTGCTCGCGATCGGGAGCCCAAACGATGACCTTGGCGAGATTGGAGTCGTAATACGGCGGAACCGTGTAGTTCGAATAGATCTGCGTATCCACACGCACCCCGAGACCGCCGGGCAGTTCAACATCCGTTATTCGACCCGCCGCGGGCGCGAAGCCGCGAGCCGGATCCTGCGCCGTCACGCGGCATTCGATCGCATGACCGCGCAGTTCGACATCCTTTTGAGACATCTCCAGCGTTTCCCCCGCGGCGATGCGAATCTGCCACTGCACCAGATCCACCCCCGTGATCGCTTCGGTCACCGGATGCTCCACCTGGATACGGGTGTTCATCTCCATGAAATAGAACTCCCCATCCGGAGTCAGGATGAACTCGACCGTCCCGGCGTTGGCATACCCAACCGCCTTGGCGGCACGAACCGCCGCCTCGCCCATCCGCTTGCGCAACGCCGGGGTCAAACTTGCGGAAGGGGCTTCCTCGACGACCTTTTGGTGCCGAACCGTCTGCACGGAACACTCGCGCTCGCCCAAATGGATGCAGTTTCCATGTTCGTCTCCGAGAATCTGCACCTCGATGTGACGCATTTCGCGGATGTACTTCTCGAGATAGACGCCGGCGTTCCCGAATGCCGCCTCGGCTTCGGCCTGGGCGACCTTGACGACCTTGGAGAGATCCTCTTCGTTCTCCACCACCCGGATCCCACGTCCCCCGCCACCCGCCGTGGCCTTGACGACCACCGGGTAGCCGATCCGGCCGGCCGTGCGCCGGGCCGCTTCGTCGGAATGCAGGAGTCCGTCCGAGCCGGGAACCGTCGGAACCCCGGCCTTTTTGGCCGTCGCCCGAGCCGTCGCCTTGTCTCCCATCTTCTCGATCGCGGAGACGGGAGGTCCGATGAACTTGATCCCGCAGGCGGCGCACACCTCCGCGAAGGAAGCGGCTTCCGAAAGGAAGCCGTAACCGGGATGAACCGCCTCCGCGCCCGTGTTCAAAGCCGCAGCGACGATATTGGGAATATTCAGATACGAATCCTTGCCCGGCCCGGGGCCAACGCAAACGGATTCATCGGCGAGTCGGACCGGCAAGGAATCGCGATCCGCCTCGGAGTGCACCGCAACGGTGGCGATGCCCAGTTCCTTGCAAGCACGAATGATACGAACCGCGATCTCGCCGCGATTGGCGATGAGGATCTTGCGAAACATGGAATGCCTCAGGGGTTGGACGATCCGTCGCCGCGCACGGCATCGGGCGTCGAAGTTCCGCTCACCATACCGGTGGCGGGGTCGTAGGAAAGCGGCGATCCGCTGACCGGATCCACCGTCATTTCCTTCGTCACACCGTACGTGCGCAACGCGTCGAGCGACGGAGGATACTGTTCGTCGTGGTCCATGCGATACATCGCAATGGCCTGACGGATTTGCACCACGTAGGAAACGCCGGCCGCCTGACGGGAGCGCTGGACCGGGGAGAGCCCCTTGTTGCTCGTCGCCTTGCCCCCCGCGAGGTACTTCGGAAACAGCCAGGCCGACAATCCCACGATCAAGGCGGCGACCACCAGGATCTCCACCAACGAGACCGCCCGTCGCGACCGCGCCATCATCGACCGGGACCGATCTCGAACAAGGGTTGCCCATACTCCACGGGTGCCCCGTCGGGGACAAGCACCTCCGCGACGACGCCATCCATCGGCGATACGCAATCGTTGGGTATCCGCATCGTGTCGATACGACCGACGATATCGCCTTGGCGAACAACATCTCCCACCTGGACCGGCTGCCCTTTTCTGGGATGGAAGGTCCCGACCACCGATGCCCGGAGGAAAACCGCCTCGGGCTCCAAAACCGCGGTCGGCGCCAACTCGACGGAGGCGACCGGCGTCGGCACGGCGGCGCCCGCCACCGCCTCACCCCGACGCAACACCAAGCGGGACTCGCCTTCCCCCAACTCCACCTCCACCACGTGGGGCGCTTTGTCGAGCACGGCCGCCAAAGCTTCGATACGGTCCAAATCGAATGTCATATCTTTTTCTCGAAAACGGCCCATTCGAGCACCTGCAACGCCTTGGAAACCAACATCAAGGTCAACGCACCCGACACCACCCACTGGGCCGTATCATTGGGCCGCGTGAGTTTGACGCCGGCACTGGGATCGCTCGTGAAGGAAAAACGATTGATCACGGCCTCGATCGAGGTCATCGCTTCGCCGATGTGGTGGCGCGACGTGAACGCGAGAAGCCCGCAGAGCACCAAAACGATGCCAACCACGATCGGCAGGAACACGGAATACTTTTCACGCTGGTGCTCGTTGTAGATCACGCAGTTTCGGCAACGTTCCGCTTTTTGCGCATCGGTGAGGAGCACCTTGCGCAAACTTCGTCCCGGGGTCGTGTTCGCCGAGTTGTAGCGGCTGTCGGGCGCCATCTCGAGCACGAGGCCCTTCGACTTCTGGGCGGCGGTGGCGACGATTTCCTCCTCGCAGTAGCACCCCCGTCGCTCCTTCCAGCACGCAGCCTTCTTCAGGAAGATGGGACAGTGGGCACGGACGAACTCGCGGCAGTACGGACCTTCCCAGCACTTCCCCAGCAGCGATGTGCGCATGGGGCGGTTCGCTTTTTCGGCCCCCTTGCCGAACTCCACATCGCCCACGTCCTGCCCGCGCCGCTCGAGCGCGGACACGAACTTGGTCACGACGTCGCGCCCCACCAGCAGGACACCGACCGCGGCGGGAACCAATGCGGCCTTCGGAAGCAACGCAAGGGCGAATTGGACCCCGCGGTTGATCTCGCTGCCCCCGGTCATCTGCGGGTAGAAAACAGGAATGCCGAATCCAAGGATCGCCGATCCAACCAGCACCAGGTATCCGGCGGTCTCCTCCCACCAAAACACCAGGGCGGTGCACAGGGCGCCGACGGCGAGCCCTACCGACAAGGCATTGCCTGCCAGGATGAGGTTCGCCAGCATTTGCTTCTGCCGGGCCGCATCCCACGTTGCGAAATCGTTGAGCCCGTAGAAAAGGCCGAACGCGAGATAGGCGAGCGCGGCTCCGGCCACGACGAACGCGAGGTTCATCGCGACCGACGCCAACGCGATCAGGGTGGGTGCGAATCCACCTCCCGATTCGTTGGATTCCGATCGAGCCACGCTAGCCTCCGGAGCCCTTACTTGACCCGCTCGAGATAGGTGTCGGAGCGCGTGTCCACCTTGACGCGATCTCCGATGTTGACGAAGAACGGCACTCGAATCACGGCACCGGTCTCGAGCGTGGCCGGCTTGGAGCCACCGGATGCCGTGTCGCCACGCACGCCGGGTTCGGTTTCGGCCACCTCGAGTTCCATGAAGTCGGGGACGCTGACCTGAACGATGTCGTCCTTGTAGGTCACGACCTGCACGTCGGTGTTTTCCTTGAGGTACTTCTCGCGTTCGGCGAAAAGCGACAACGGCACCGCGACCTGCTCGAACGTCTCCATATCCATCAAATTGAAGTCGTCCTCTTGCCGATAGAGGAACTGCATCGTCTTGCGCTCGAGTCGGGCCTGTTCGACCTTCTCCCCCGCGTTCCAAGTCTTGTCGATCGTGGCACCGGTGCGCAGATTGCGCATTTTGGAGCGGACGAACGCGCCCCCCTTGCCCGGCTTGACATGCTGGAACTCGATGATCGTGTAGATATCGTTGTTGTGTAGGATGGAGAGTCCGTTGCGGAAATCGCTGGTATCCATAGCGTCCTGATTATAGCACACGGGCGTTTTCGGCCCGGCACGAAAAAACCCCTCCAGCGGACGCCGGAGGGGTCGAAGGTTTCCGGTTTCCCGGACCGACTCAGAAGCGGACGGAGTACGACGAGGTGACAATGCCACCCTTGGAGTCGACCGCACTCAGAGCGTGATCCGCGATCTGGTAGCCAAGGCGGAACAGGCTGTTGCCGCTCAATTGCTTCGAGAAGTTGAACGACGTGAACTTCTGGGTCACGGCCGAACCGTTGTCCGTCTTGTCGACCGACGCCGAGAATTCGGACACCGGGGACAGGCGGTAGTTGAGGGTCGTGGACACGTTCGCGAGGTTGGCGCCCGCGCCGGTCACCGGCTTGTAGTCGCGTCCGGTCACGGAGGCCGCGAGGCGGCTGCCGAGGTTCAGGTTAAACGTACCGTACGCACCCTTGATGTTGGTCGGGTTCTGGAAGGTGCCGAGGCGATCCCAGTTGCCCGGAGCCGAGAAGTTCTGCTCGACCTGGCGGTACCCACCGGAGAGGGTCCAGCTGCCCGAGCCGATCTTGGTGCCCACTTCGTAGGCGGTGTTGTCGCTCAGATTCTGGTCGACGCCGTTGGTCGATCGGTCGTTCTGGGCAAATTCGCCCGAGAACGGCAGGCCGAAGAGTTGGCGGGAAGCCGTGATCGACTGAACGGTCAACGTGCCGGGATCCGACGCGGTGCCCCGGGTGTCGCTGTCGAGTCCGTAGGACACGTAGGTGACACCGAGGTTGAAGCCCAAAGCGTCGAAGCCTGCCGTGGCACCCGCGGCACGGGCGAACGTGGCACCGCCGTTGACAAGTCCGGTGGTGAGCAGGTTGTTGTCGTGGCGTGCGGCCAAGGTGGAGACCGAGAACGGGCCAACCTTGAACGAAGCCGTGGCACCGTCGACCGGGATCAGGCCATTCGACTTCACGTTGGTGAAGTACGAATCAACCGTCACGCCGTGGAAGGTGTACTTGGTGAGCTTGACCGGGATGCGGCCGACCGACACGGCAGTCGAACCGACGATCGGCAAGGAAGCGCCGAAGGAGGCGACGGCCTTGTAGACCGAGGTCTGGAACGGCAAGCCGTTTTGCCCACCACCACGGTTGCCGGAGCCGAGATCGGCGACGGAACCGAGGTAGCCGAGATAGTTACCAAAGTTGAGCGACACGTCGATCGAGGCGTTCTCCGACGGAGTGGCCTTGATGTTCAGGTCGAAGTCGTTGAGGATCTGCGCGGTGTCGGCGGCGCCGCGGACCGCGGACGTGTAACCGTCCTTGTCGATCAGGGTGGTGCCGTCCTGGGCGAAGGTGCTGCGGGCGTAGGCGTTGTAGGCGCCGGAAACCTGGACACGCTTCTTCCAAGCGTCCTCGATCGCGGCAATGCGCTTCTCGTGGTTGTCGAGGGACTTCTTGACCTTGTCGACATCCACGCCGAGGGTCGTGAGTTCGGTCTGGAACTCGGCGGCCATGCGGCGGATCATGTCGATGTCGGACTGCTTGGCCAGACCGGCGAGAGCCGACTTGTCGGCCTTGCCGTCGAGGTCCGACTTCTTGGCGTAACCGCCGAGCATGCCCTCGACATCGCCACGGGACACGCCCGGAGCCGCAGGCTTGGGGAACTCGGGCAGCGGAGCCTTGACGAACTTCTCATCGACCATGCGGATGAGGCGGTCGACGACCATCGCCATCTCGTAGCGGGTGAGCGAGCGCTTGCCCTTGAACGTGCCATCGGGATCGCCGATGAACACCTTGTCGGCGCCGAGGCGCTCGAGGGCTTGGTACGCCCAGTGATCGTTCGGGACGTCCTTGAACATGCCGTCCTGCGCCAAAACCGGCGAAGCGATTCCGATCGCCGCGAGGGCGAGGGCGCCGGCGAAAAGCGAAGCCTTCTTCATGGATTACCTCCGTGGAATACCGAGCACCCTTTCGGGTCCTCGGGGGATCGCGAACTCCGCATTCCGGTGCCTCGATTTCGACGGTCCACGGGGGGCACGGACAGTTTCCATGTTGCCTGTTCCGCACCGGCCCGCATCGGCCGGAATCGCCGCACCCGACTTCGGGCGGTCGCAATCCAAGCGGGTATGACAGGTTTGAAACTCGGAAGGTTTCAAGAAAATGCCGATTTTTTATCGACTTCCGACTTCTCGGTACGGAAACGTGAATCGCGCTTCGGTGAAAAGGAACGAACGCCGGCTGGCGATGTGGCGGCGATTTCCGAGCAACATGGCGAGCCAATGGGCGACGACATCCTCGTCGACCCGACCGCCCTCCTCATCGAGAATGGCGAACTCATAGCTCCAAATTCCCGTTCGCGGATCGGTTTCGAGCGTCAATTCGAGCACGACTCCGCCCCGCACGCGGCGACGGTACCGCTCGCGATCGATGATTCCAAAGGGCTGCAGTGCGGCCAGCGCCAACGGCTCGTTGTTGGCCAAGGTCCACATTTCCTCCGCGACCCGACGATCGCCGGCCTCGTCCGGGATCAAACCAGATGCTCCGGATTCAAACCGTGCAGTTCCTCGGGCAGGAAGATTCCATCGCGGCGAATGCAAACATCGTCGAACCAGATTTCGCCCCCGCCCCACTCGGGCCGCTGAATGAGGACCATATCCCAATGGACCTGGGACCGGTTGCCGTTGCCCGGCGAGCGATAGGCCTCTCCGGGAGTGAAATGCAACGAACCGGCGATCTTCTCGTCGAAAAGTGTGTCGCGCATCGGTTGCAGGATGCGCGGGTTGAAACCGATCGCGAATTCCCCGATGCGCCGGGCGCCCGGATCGGAGTCGAGTATCGCGTTCATCCCGGCGGTGTCGGAGGAGGTCGCCTCCACGATCACCCCGTCCCGAAGCACAAGCCGCATTTGGTCGAAGGGTTTCCCACGATAAACGGCAGGAGCGTTGTACGAGATGACGCCGTTCGCGCTGTCGATGGTCGGGCAGCTGAAGCATTCGCCGTCCGGGATGTTGCGATGGCCCGAGCACGGGCGCGCTCCGATGCCCTTGATCGAAAACGACAGATCGGTTCCGGGGCCGACGATCCGCACTCGGTCGGTGCGCTCCATCAAACGCACCAGCGGTTCCTGGGCGCGGGCCATGCGCGCGTAATCGAGCGTGCAGACATCGAAAAAGAAATCCTCGAATGCTTCCGTGGACATGCCAGCGGCTTGGGCGAACGCCGGGGAGGGCCAGCGGAGCACCACCCACCGCGTGTGGTTCACGCGACGATCGGTCACCGGCTTGAGCCACGCGCCTTGAACTTCCCGCATGCGGTCGTCGGGAACATCCGAAAGTTCGAATGAGTTCGCCCCGCCCCGGATGCCCACGTACGCGTCCATCTTCTCCATACGCGCGGTCTCGATTTCGCCGAGAAGCGCCATCTGACCGGGATCCGCGCCGCGCATCAAGGCCCGAAGCACGGATTGGCTGCGCAACTCGACAAAAGGCCATGCTCCGGCCGCGCGCACCGCGTCCACCAAGGCGCAGACCATGGGCTCGGCGACGTCGAACGCTTCGATCAGAACCTTTTCCCCGGCTACGAGGGCAAGCGAATGTCGGCACAAGGTTTGGGCGAGTCGATGCAGGCGCGGGTCGGTCATGCCCCATTGTAACCCTGCGCGGAAACCGTTCGGGCACGGGAATTGCCGGGCACCCGCGGCGGGGCCGATCGCCGGGGCACCGCGCGTCCCGACGCGAGGAGGCGAACCCGGCCCCCCATCCACGAAAATAAACGGAACTTTCCCCGCGCGCCGCAGTCTATTGTTTTCCGGCGCTAGCGCGTGGCGGTTTTGTCGCGTCGCGTCGTGCCGGTATTTGCAACAGGATAGCCGAACGTCCGAGGCGGGAACCCCGCCTATCCGGGCATCGTACGAAGTAGTGGAAAAACGGGAAGAAACTCGAAGCACCCTTAGGTTGATTGACCGGGTGCCCTCGGGGGTATGCTTCCGACGAGCTTTGCAATGAACAACGATACGACCGAAACGATCCAACCTGCGGAAACCACCGAGGCCGAAGTGGCCGCGGCCGAGGGCATGTCGCCCCAACCCGAAAGCACCACCCCGGCCGAAATCGGCACCACGTGGGCCGAAGAGCGGGAGGATCGATTCTTCCAGACGATCGTCGCGGAGCGTGCGAACGGCAGCAGCGCGAAACTGCTCACGCCGGCGCAGGAAAAGCATCTCGCGATGCTTATCGAGATCGGTGGACGGCGCGGGGAACACGCCCGACAGATCCTGGTCAACTCCAACCTGCGTCTCGTGACCTCCATTGCGAAGAAATATCAGAACCGTGGAATCGCCATGGAGGACCTCATTCAAGAAGGAACCCTCGGGCTGATCCACGCCGTCGACAAGTACGACCACAACCGCGGTTTCCGGTTCTCCACCTACGCCACCCACTGGATTCGACAGGCCCTCGGCCGCGCGGTCGAAAACCAAGGCAGGACCATCCGGCTCCCTTCCCACGCCATCGAAAGCCTCGGGAAGATCAAACGAACCCGCGAAATGTTGGCAACGAAACTCAATCGCGTACCGACGTCGCAGGAAATCGCCACGGCGATCGAGTTGCCGGTCGACAAGGTCGAAACGCTCCTCGAAGCGGAGACGCCCGAGCCTATGAGCCTCGACGCTCCGGCGGGCGACTCGACCACGCGGCTCGGGGATCTCTTGCCGGCCGAGGACGCGACCAACCCGTCCACGCGGATTTTCCGCAGAGCCGTGCGCGAGGAGATCAACCACGCGCTCAAGCATCTCACCGATCGGGAGAAGGAAGTGCTCTCGCTTCGTTACGGCCTGACGGAGGATGCGGAATCGCCGATGACCCTCGAGCAAGTCGGAAAGGCGCTGCATCTTTCCCGCGAACGTGCACGGCAAATCGAGGCGGGTGCGCTGCAAAAGCTTCGGCGCAGCGAGGTGGGCGGTCGCCTGCGCGAAACCGTCACCGCATGACGCGGGCGCCTCGGCGCCCAACCCCCGGGTTCATCGGCGCCGGCCGGTGGACTCGGGGGTTTTTATTTCGTAGATCCACGGCCACCGCTTGCCGGTCACGTACAATCGGTCGTCCGCCGCGTCGTAGGCGATCCCGTTGAGCACGTCCGTGTCCGCCCGACGCTCCCCTGCGGGAAGCAGACCCGACAGATCGACCCAGCCGAGCACATTGCCGGTGGACGGATCGATTCGCGCGATGCGGTCGAGTTTCCAGACATTGGCCCAAATCTCGCCCCGAACCACCTCGAGTTCGTTGAGGCGTGCGACGGGCAACCCGCGGTCCCGAACATCCAGGGTTCGAACCACTTTGTGGTCCGTGGGCGACAAAAACCGGAGGCGCGCCGACCCGTCGGAGAGCACCAGTTGCCCCGCATACGCCGCCAATCCCCAGCCTTCGCCGGCGATCGGGAACTCGCCGGTCCGCTTCAAATCCTTCGCATCGTAGACAAAGCCGATTCCGCTTTGCCAGGTGAGCTGGTGGAGTTGCCCGGAATGCAGGGCGATGCCCTCGGCAAAGTGCGGAGACGGCACGGCGATCCGAAGGGTCTCGCCACCCGTCACCCGATCCAAACGACGAAGGCTCGACGAACCAACAAGTCCGGTGCTCTCCCAAAAATGGTCCCCATCGACCACGAGCCCTTGGGTGAAAGCGGTACGGTCATGGGGTATGCGCCGCACCACCGTGTAGCTCGGTTCGGCGACACCTCCGCCACAGGCCGGCAACAGGGCTGCCGCGAAAACGGCGTGCAGGAGTACCGCCAGTACCCCTCGCGCGGCGCGGGGAGAACGGAGGTCGCGTGCCGGAACCCTTTGCGCGGGCTCCGGCACGCGATCCGATTCGGGCATCAGTCGAAGATGCCGTACTTTTCCTGAAGCACGGCGCACGACGAGCGAACCAATGCCGCCGACCGTTCGACGCCGGCCTGCTCCTCCGCGGAGAGCGGCACTTCGATGATCTTCTCGATGCCGGAGGCTCCCAGCAGGGTCGGCACACCAAAGAACGTGCCGGAAACCCCGTACTCGCCTTGGAGCAGGCAGGAGCACGGAAGAATGCGCTTCTTGTCGCGCAGGATGGCCTCGACCATCTGCACCGTCGCCGCCGCGGGAGCATAGTACGCCGAGCCCTTTTCGAGCAAAGCGACGATCTCCGCGCCACCCTTCTTGGCCCGTTCGACGATGCCCGAAAGCGTGGATTCGTCAAGGAAGTGCGACACCGGAATTCCGGCCACCGTGGTGTAGCTGGGAAGCGGCACCATTTCATCCCCGTGGCCGCCCAGGAGCATCGCCTGGATATCCTCGACGGAGCAGCCGATGGCGTCGGCGAGGAACGTGCGGTAGCGGGCCGTGTCGAGGACCCCACCCTGTCCGATGACCCGGTTGCGCGGGAATCCGGAGACCTTCCACGCGAGGGTGGCCATGGTGTCCATGGGATTGTTGACGATGATCAGAATCGCGTTCGGCGACGTTTCCCGGATTTTCTCCACGTTGGACGCGGTGATCTCCGCATTGACCGCCACCAGATCCTCGCGCGTCATGCCTGGCTTGCGCGGCGCGCCCGAGGTGAGGATGACGATATCCGAACCCGCGGACAGCGCGTAATCGGATCCGCCGACAATGTCGAGGTCGAACCCTTCGACGGGTCCCGCCTGCCGGAGGTCGAGGGCCTTGCCTTTGGCGACCCCATCGAAAATATCGATCAGGACGACATCGGCGAGTTCCTTGGAAGCGATCCAGTGGGCGCAGGTGGAGCCGACGAACCCGGCCCCGATGATGGTGACTTTCTTTCGCATGACCCTTGTTTCCAGCGGCCCGCGTGCGGCGCGCCGCGCTGGCGCATTGTACCGCGCAGCCCGTCGCGGCCATCCGGAAAACCCGGTGTTCGGGCGCAGGAATTCGCACGCGACCATTGGTAAGATGCAGGCATGGTGCATCCATTGCTTTCCATTGCATTTCGTCGGCGAGCCGCGCTCGCCGCCACCGCCACCGCCCTCGCCGCCGCGGGTGTGTTCGCGCAGGGATCTCCCGCCGGGCGCAAGGCTTCGTCCATAGCCGGTACCGCCACGTACAACGCCGACATACGCCCCGTTCTTGCCGAGCATTGCTTCCCCTGCCACGGCCCGGATTCGGCGTCGCGCAAGGCGGGACTGCGCCTCGATCGATTCCGCGACGCCACGATGGTGCGCGGTGGCCGCGCCGCCATCGTTCCCGGGGACCCCCTTGCGAGCGAGGTGGTGCGCAGGATTTCGCTTCCCGCCGGAGATTCCCGGCGCATGCCTCCCTCCCCGGGGCACGAGCCACTTCCCGAGGGATTGCGGCACCGCTTGATCCGTTGGATCGCCGACGGAGCCCGGTACGAGGCCCACTGGTCGTTGATTCGACCCCGGCCCGTCGCACCGCCCGCCGTACGGAACGCGCGATGGGTACGCAATCCCATCGACCGATTCGTGCTCGCCAGCCTCGAGCGCCGCGGACTCTCGCCCGCGCCCGAAGCCGATCGCCGGACATTGGTGCGCCGGGTGGCGCTCGACCTGACGGGCCTCCCGCCGACCGCCGACGAAGTGGAGCGTTTCGTCGCGGACCGATCCCCGAACGCCTACGAGGCGATGGTGGACCGGTTCCTTGCGAGCCCGCATTGGGGCGAACACCGAGGGCGGTACTGGCTCGACGCGGCCCGCTACGGGGACACGCATGGCATCCATATCGACAACTTCCGCGAGATTTGGGCCTATCGGGACTGGGTGATCGACGCGTTCAACCGCAATCTCCCCTTCGACCAATTCACGATCGAGCAGCTCGCCGGCGATCTGCTCCCCGCCCCCTCGATGGAACAACGGATCGCGACCGGGTTCACGCGATGCAACATCACCACCAGCGAGGGCGGGGCGATCGACAAGGAGTACAAGGTCCTCTACGCACGGGACCGCACGGAAACGTTCGCCACGGTCTGGCTGGGGTCGACCTACGGATGCGCGGTCTGCCACGACCACAAATTCGACCCGACCTCGCAACGCGATTTCTACGCGCTTTCCGCTTTTTTCAACAACACCACGCAGGCGGCGATGGACGGCAACATCAAGGACACGCCGCCCACCATCTTCGTGCCGGTTCGGGCGGATCGGTCGCGGTTCTACGCTCTGGAATCCGAGCTGGCCGCCGCGCGCAAGGCGATCGCCGACCGACGGTCCGGCGCGAAGGATGACTTTGCGACGTGGCTGTCCGGTGCCGCTCCGGTGGCCGCGGATAGCAACCTGCCCTCCGCGAAGTTCGTGTTCGCGCTCGACCAAGGCGCCGCCGACGGTGCCGTGGCGCCCAAGGCCTATGTGCGGACCGGTGATTCGCCCGTGGCCGATGCCGTGGCGGGCGATTTCGAGGCGGACTCCCCCTTCTCGGTGGCCCTGTGGGTCAAACCCGTCGCCGGTTCCGCCGGCGCCGTGGTCGCCCGCATGGACGAGGGCGCGGATTTCCGGGGCTGGGATGTTTGGATGGAAAACGGACGCATTGGTTCGCACATCATCCACAAGTGGCCCGGCAATGCCCTCAAGGTGATCACCCGCGACCCGCTTCCCGTGGGTCGATGGAGCCATGTATTCCTGGCCTACGACGGCAAGCGTGGCCGCGATTCGATCAAAGTGACCGTCGACGGCATCGCGAAGCCGGTCGATGTCGCGGCGGAGGGACTCACCGGCTCGATCCGCACCAGCACGCCATTCAAGGTTGGGCAGCGCAGCGCGGGCGCCCACGTGACCGCGGGAACGGCTATCCAGGACGTCCGACTGTACGATCGAGCCCTCGCGAGTTCGGAAATCGCCGGCATCGGTCGCTCCGCGCGCACGCGGTACCTGCTTGCCAAGGGCGACGCGGCGTTGACGCCCCCCGAGCGCGACGAGCTCTTCGAAGGCTGGCTCGTGGCCTCCGATCCGAAATACAAGGCCGCCCAGACCGCGCTCGAATCCCTGCAGGGCGAGGAGTCGGCGATCCGGGGACGCGGCACCATCGCCCATGTCGCCAACGAACGCAAGGAGGCTCCCGAAGCGCACGTTCTATTCCGCGGAGATTACGACAAACGGCGCGACAAGGTCGATGCCGCGATTCCGGCTTACCTACCGCAGATGCCGGCGAGCCTTCCACGGAATCGGATGGGACTGGCTCGATGGGTGCTGTCGCCCGAGAATCCGCTGGCGACCCGGGTCACGGTGAACCGTTTCTGGCAGGAGATCTTCGGCCAAGGGATCGTGCGCACGACATCGGATTTCGGCATCACCGGTGAATTGCCGTCGCATCCCGAATTGCTGGACTGGCTTGCGCTCGAGTTCCGCCGCGACTGGGACATCAAGCGCGTCTTCAAGTTGATCCTGACCAGCGCCACCTATCGCCAAGCCGCCGTGACCACGCCGGAAAAGCGGCGCCTGGATCCCGACAACACGTGGCTATCGCGCGGCCCGCGGTTCCGCATGGATGCCGAACTGATCCGGGACTACGCGCTGGCGGCCAGCGGGCTCCTGGTCCGCACCCTGGGTGGACCCAGCGTCAAGCCCTACCAGCCCGATGGCGTGTGGGAAGCCGTCGCGATGATCGGTTCGAACACGCGGGACTACAAGCGCGATTCGGGCGAGAATCTCTACCGCCGGAGCATGTACACTTTCTGGAAACGCAGCGCACCTCCGGCGTCGATGGAGATCTTCAACGCGCCGAGCCGCGAAGTGTGCACCGTACGTCGGGAACGGACCAACACGCCGCTTCAGGCGCTGGTCACCCTCAACGACGTTCAATTCGTCGAGGCGGCCCGGGTGCTGGCGACCAAGGCGTTGCGCGAGCGTGTCGACGACCATGCCCGAGTCGATTGGCTCGCGCGTCGCTTGATCGCACGTCCATTGGACGCAAAGGAACACGTGGTGGCGGGCATGTCGCTGGGGGAATTGCAATCCTGGTACGACAAGCACCCCAAGGAGGCTTCCGAATTGGTTCGTTTCGGGGAAACGCCGGTGGATGGCGGAATTCGCCCCGCGCGACTCGCGGCCTGGACCATGTTCGTGAATCAGATGCTCAACCTCGACGAGGTGCTCAACAAGTAGGCGGTCGATCGACCCGGTACGGTCGATCACATCCGCGGGAGGTCCCCTATGGAAAAGTCAATCCACCCCCTGATGGAGGAATGGGTCCGCTACGAGACGCGGCGCCAATTCCTGCGCCGTGGCGCGAACTCGCTGGGCATGGCCGCCCTCGCGTCCCTGGGCGGCGAGGCATTCCTTTCACCCGCCGCATTGGCGGCGCCGCCGGGCAATCGCCTCGGGCGCCTCGACAAGCCAATCCACGCAGCGCTGCCCCGCACCCACTTCCCCACCAAGGCCAAGCATGTCATCTACCTGCACATGGTGGGAGGTCCGCCGCAAATGGACCTCTATGATTACAAGCCGAAGATGCAGGATTACTTCGACAAGGACCTGCCCGAATCGGTGCGCAATGGACAGCGCCTGACCACGATGACCTCGGGGCAATCCCGTTTTCCGATCGCCCCGTCCAAATTCAAGTTCCAGCAACACGGCAAAGGGGGAATGTGGATTTCCGAACTCCTCCCGTGGACCGCGAAGATGGCCGACGACATGTGCTTCATCCGATCGATGCACACCGACGCGATCAACCACGAGCCCGCGATCACCTATATGCAAACGGGCAATCAGGTGACCGGACGACCCTGCCTCGGCGCGTGGCTCAGCTACGGACTGGGCTCCCTCAATCAGAACCTACCGACGTTCGTGGTGCTGGTCGCCACGCCCTCGAACACGGAGCAGGTTCAGGCCATTTCCGCCCGGCTGTGGCAATCGGGTTATCTTCCCGGAGAACACGCCGGTGTCTCGTTCCGCTCGACCGGCG
>JBJTRZ010000406.1:0-2984 GCA_046076415.1 Armatimonadota bacterium | reverse complement strand
CGGCGCCTCCGGTGCGTCGGGACTAATCGCGAATCCCGTTTTTGCGGTAGGGGTCGCGTTCCTGTTGGTGGGACTCGGCTTCAAAGCGTCCTTGTTTCCGTTCCACCAGTACGCTCCCGACGTTTACGAAGGCGCACCCTTGCCGGTTACGGCATTCCTTTCCACCGCCACCAAGATCGCGGCGTTCGGCGTTTTGGTTCGTCTGTGCCACGCGCTCACCAACGCGAACGCGACGGTGATTCCCTTCGTCCTCACGGCGATCGCGATCGCGACCCTGCTGGCGGGAAACGCGTACGCATTGCGTCAAACACGACTGAAGCGGATACTCGCGGGATCGTCGATTGGCCACGCCGGCTATCTGGCGGCCGGCTTGACCGCGCTATTCGAACCGTCTGCGCAACGTTTCGCGGTGGAGTCGATCTTGTACTATCTCGCGGCGTACACGGTCACGAACCTCGGCATTTTCGCCGTTCTGGCGTGGCTCGCCGAACGCGGCGGGGAGCTTTCGGAGCTGCGTGACTTGGACGGCCTGGCCAAACGGCATCCGTTCGCCGCGGCAGCGTTGACGATGTTGGTTTTGTCGATAGCGGGTCTGCCGCCCAGCCTCGGTTTCCTTGGAAAGCTTTCGTTGTTCCTAGCGATTGTGAAGTCGGGGAACCTGGTGGTGGCGGTCGCGGCATTGCTCTGCAGCGCCATCGGCACGGCCGTTTATTTCGGTATCCTTGTTCGCATTTATTTCCGCCAACCGGGTTCGCACGTCCCGCAACCCGTTGGGGGAGTGCCTCGGTTGGTCGCGGTGATCGCCGCCGCGATCGTGCTCATCTGGGGGTGCGTCCCGCTTCCTTGGTTCTCGGCCTCGCCGAACGCGCCCAGCGTTACCGCCTCCCGCTGACGGTACAAATGAGGCCAATGCGGCGGACTTGGCGGGAATGGGTACAATCCCGACCGTGAAACGCATTTCCCCGCGCCCGGACCATCGCAGGCTCGCTTTCCGCGCCTTCACCTTGGTGGAGCTGCTCGTGGTGATCGCGATACTTGCCCTGCTCGCGGGATTGCTCTTCCCGGCATTTTCATCGGCGCGCGGCAAAGCTCGACAGGCCGCGTGCCTCTCCAATCTGCGCCAACTCGGTATGGCGTTTTCGATGTATTCCCAAGACCATGACGGAATCGTTCCGTGGGCGAAGGACGCCAGCGACGCGTTCGTACCCTCCATGTGGGATGAATCGCCTGAATGTCGTCAGATGCTCGATTGGATGCCGTACCTGCATCCCACGCGGTTCCGGGATCGGGAACCTGCGGCGGGCTCTTTGGCGCCCTACGTCCGCAACGAACAGATCTGGCGGTGCACCTCGGACACGGGCTTCGATTTCCTGGACAACAACGATTCCTGCGGAGGTCCTTGTCCGTTGCCTGCTCGGCCGACCATGTTCGCCGCGTTTGGCAGTTCGTACCTTTATCGAACGGAACTCGCTTTCCGCAAACTCAATCTGGATCAACTGTTCGGTACCGATCCGGAAGGTCGCGAACGCGGCCCGGCGGACATAAACGTGTTGTTCGACGGGTGTGGAGCATGGCACGGGAGCACTTGGTTCGGTTCCCGAAACGGTTTGCGTTACAACGTCGTATTCGCGGACGGACATAGCGGTAATCTCGACCGCAATCGCTATCTACTCGCGTGGGAGACCCGTTTGGCTCCGCTCGGAGAGCCGATTCCTTGTCCTTGAGGAAGCGACGATGGAACTGAGCGATCGGGTTGCGAACGCGACCGGGCCGGTGCGATACCGCGCGCGTTGGGTCTTGCCGGTATCCGGGCCACCAATTCCCAACGGGGAAGTGGTGGTCGAGAACGGTCGTATTGTTGCTTGTGGTCTTTCCCGCAGCCGCGAGGCCGACATTGATTTTGGAAATGCGGCGATCCTTCCGGGTTTCGTGAATGCGCACGCGCATCTCGATTACACGGTCATGCGTTCATTGCTCCCGAACAAACCCTTCTTTGAATGGATTCGGGAACTCGTTTCGCTGAAGGCGCACTTTCAACAGCGGGACTGGTTGGAATCGGCGCAGTTGGGTGCGGTGGAAATGGCGGGCGCAGGTATTACCACGGTGGCCGATGCCTCGGACTCCGGCGCTGGCATCGGCGCGATGCTTTCCTCCGGGCTTCGGGGGATTGTCTTCCGCGAAGTCTTCGGGATTGAATCGGCGCCGGAGTCGGAGTCGATCATCGGTCGACTTGCGTCCAAGGTGGCGGATATGCGGCGCATGGTCGCCGCGGCGGAGGCAACCGACCGTATTGGTTTGGGAATATCGCCCCATGCGGTCTACACCGTGCGCCCCGACCTGCTCCGCGACCTTGCCGAATTCGCTCGTGGGAAGTCGTTGGTTCAGATGATCCATGCCGACGAGTCCGCGGAGGAAGAGGCTCTCTTGCGGCATGGAACCGGACCGTTTGCGGCAATGTTCGCGGCGCGGGGAATTCGATGGCGCACACCCGGCGGATCGGCGATTTCGCATATCGCCGCATCGGGTGGATTCGAAGCGCCAACCATCGCGGTCCATTGCGTGCACATCGATGCGGATGATCCGCTGCGAATGGTGCGCAGCGGTGTTTCCGTGGTGCATTGCCCACGCTCCAATGCGAATCTCGGTGCGGGCTCCGCGCCACTGCGGATGATGTTGGATGCCGGGCTCGATGTCGGACTTGGAACCGACAGCGTGCTCTCGTCGGGGCGGACCGATTTCTTCGAGGAAATGCGGTCGATGGTCCACCAAACTCGTTTGCGAGAAGGCGACGCCCGCCTGATTCCCGCGCGGGAGGCGATTCGAATCGCCACGCTCGGCGGCGCCAGGGCACTGGGCATGGAGGCCGATATCGGTACCCTCGAAGTGGGGAAATGGGCCGATTTCTGCGTCGTCCGTTTCGACGCCATCGGCATGTGGCCCGCCGGAGAAGACGCACCCGAGGAGACTTTGGTCCATGGTGCGAC
>JBJTRZ010000405.1:0-1834 GCA_046076415.1 Armatimonadota bacterium | reverse complement strand
ACCAAGGCGAAACCTCCACCGAACACCCGGTTGGGACCCCGATACGCGTGTTTCGCGACGCGTCAGCGCGCCATCGACAGCGCCAGCAAACCCACCACCGGCGCCGTGAAAAGCAGGCTGTCGAAGCGATCGATCACCCCGCCATGGCCGGGAATCACCGAACCGAAGTCCTTGATGCCCAGCTCGCGTTTGAGCGCCGATTTGAAAAGGTCTCCGAGCGGGCCGAGCACCGACGCCGCCGCTCCGATCGCCGCGCCAAACCCGATCGCACCCAACAGGACCACCCCCGCGGACGCTCCCACCGCCACCGCCGCAACCATCCCGCCGAGAAAACCCTCGAGCGTCTTCTTGGGGGACAATCCCTCCGCGAGCTTGTGTCGACCAAAGGCCCGGCCGGCGAAATACGCGCCCGTGTCCGACGCCATCGTGCAGGCCATGGTCGACAGCACGAGCGCCGCCCCGCCATCCATGCCACCCGACCAGACCCCCTCGCTCGACCAGGGTGCGATGCGCAGCAGCGCCACCCCGCCGAACAGCGACACATACCCGCCCACCAGCAACCCGTAGGCCATGCTTCGCCCCGTGTGCAGCACGCGTTCATGCGACGACACCCCGGTTTCCCACAAGCTGGCCGCGACCAACGCGCACGCGAGGATCAACAAGAGCGGCAGCGGCGCCGAAGGCATCGCGGCCCCCACCGGAGTGCGCAGCACGATCACCGAGAACGGCGCGGCGGCCCCGAGCACGGTGATCGGCGTGCTCGGATGGATGCCCGCGGCGGAGTAGGCACGCACCATTTCCTGCCGAGCCGCAAACGCAAGTCCCGTGGCGAGCAGCAGGAACGGTGTCGCACCCCACAGGCAGACCGCCACCAGCAACTGCAATCCCACCGCCGCACTGACCACGCGTTTCCACAAATCCGTTTTCACGATCGGCCCCGCAAACGCGCCATCACCGGAAAATGGTCCGACGCGTGCCCATCGCCGTTGCCCACCAACGTTTCCGCATGTTCGACCAGCAAGTCCGGGCGAAACAGGATGCGGTCGAGCCGGCCGGTCCACCGCGGCTTCCCCGTACCGCCGTGGTACGTCGCGCCGGGCCCGACACGCTCCGCCGCCGCGGTCCACGCATCGGTCAACGCGGGATGGAAACCATGCCGGATATCGGCGCACAGGTGCCGATAGGCCTTCGACTCGCCAATCGTGTTGAAATCGCCCGTGAGGATCTGCGGCGTGCCATCCCAGTGCCGATCCAACATGTGCCGCAGGATGCGGGTAGATCGGTGCGGCGCCCACGGCAGGAAGTCCAAATGGGCGTTGAAGTGCGTGAACGTCTGCCCGGTCGCGCGATCGCGCAGGCGAACCCAATTCACGACGCGCGGCAACCACGTGCCCGGGAGCACGCTGCCCGGGGTCTGCGCCTGATGCGACACCCAAAACGCATTGGCATCCACGAGTTCGAAGCGATCCCGCCGAAACAGAATCGCGCAGTGTTCGCCGCGGTGCTCGGCACCGTGCAAGCGAAACCGGGCATGATCGGCACTCTCCCCCTTACCCGCCTTGCGACGCACCATCCAGGAACGCGCCCGGCGCAGCACGCGCGGCAGGCGCGATTCCCCCGACGACGGCCCGGTCACGATGCACCAATCCGGCGCCGCCGCCGCCAAATCGTCGATTTGGGGAACCGTGGCCTCCTGCATCCCCACCAGATCCAGATCGCCGGAGAGCAAGCCGAGCACGCGCGGCAGGCGATCGCCCCAGTTTCCCGCCGGATTGATCGCGCCGCCGTGCAGCAGATTGAGGGTCATGACGTTCAGGCGCAACCCGTCGCCTCC
>JBJTRZ010000404.1:0-5960 GCA_046076415.1 Armatimonadota bacterium | reverse complement strand
CGACACCCAACCCCATGGCTGACAAGCGCGACTACTACGAAGTCCTCGGCGTGGACCGGGGGGCTTCGGCGGACGAGATAAAGTCGGCGTACCGCAAACTGGCGCGGGCGCACCATCCCGATCTCAATCCCGGGGATACCGGGGCCGAGGATCGCTTCAAGGAAATCGGAGAGGCCTACGAGGTGCTCTCCGACACCGGAAAGCGTCAATCCTACGACCGCTTCGGACACTCCGCTCCGCAAGGTGGAGAGGGCGGAGCCGGATTCGGTGGCTTCGACGACCTGTTCAACGTGGTCTTCGGGCAGCAATTCGGCGGCGGAGGTCGCAGGGCCGGGGGGCCGCAACGCGGTCAGGACATCGAGGTGTCGGTGCAAATCACCCTCGAGGAAGCGTTCCGTGGCGGCGAGACCACCGTCAAACTGCCGCGGGTCGAACGCTGCGACGACTGCACCGGAACCGGCGCGGCCCCGGGCACCAAGGCGGAAACCTGCACCGGGTGCGGCGGTACGGGCCAAGTGCGCCAAACCCAAAGCCTGGGCTTCATGACGGTCCAGAACGTCGTCCCGTGCGGCAAGTGCGGGGGGCGTGGCCAGACGGTCAAGGATCCGTGCACCAGTTGCTCCGGGCGAGGACGTGTCCAGCGCAATCGCGAGCTCAAGGTTCCCGTTCCGGCAGGCGTCGACGATGGCATGCAGATGCCCATGACCGGCGAAGGACAGGCCGGTGCGCACGGTGGCCCTCCGGGAGACCTTTACGTGGTTTTCCATGTCAAGGAACACGATCGGTTCGAGCGCGACGGGCATGATCTTTACGTCGAACTTCCGCTGACCTATGCGCAGGCGGCGCTCGGCGACGAGTTGCAGGTCGCCACGCTCGATGGATTGAAGGTGGCGCTCGCGGTGCCCGAGGGAACCCAGCCCGGAAAGCGTTTCCTGCTCAAGGGCCACGGCATGCCCGATGTTCGCAACCCCGGGCGCAAGGGCAACCTGCACTGCGTCGCACGGGTGGTGGTGCCCACGCGCATGTCCGGCGAGCAGAAAGCGGCGCTGCGTTACTTCGCCGAACTGCGGGGCGAGGCCCCGGGCGGAGTTCAACTCACCGAGGAGCCCAAGGGACTGTTCGGGCGGTTCCGCAAGGGGGGCAAGGGCGATTCGTGATGCGTCCGGACGCCATGATGTGGGCCGAGATCGCCGTGGAGGCCGCGCCCGAGGAGCATGAATTCCTCGGAGACCTTTTCCTGTCCGTGGCGGGCTGCGCCGGATACGCCACCGAGGGCCGGAACGTGGTGGGTTATCTTCCCGTGGACGATCGCCTCGAGGGCGCGTTGCTGCGCCTGCGCGAGGCGGTGGAACGGCCGCTCTCCATACGCCGGCGCCTGGCCGAGGAGGACTGGGCCCATGCCTGGAAACAGTATTTCAAGCCGCAACGCATTGGCGATCGTTTCGTGGTGAAGCCGTCTTGGGAGGACTATGCGCCCTCCGAGGGGCAGGTCGTCATCGAAATCGACCCGGGCATGGCGTTTGGTACCGGACTCCATGCCACCACGCGTCTTTGCCTGCGGGCGATCGAGTCCCGCATGGCTCCCGGCGCATTGGTTTCCGATGTCGGGACCGGATCCGGCATCCTTGGAATCGGCGCCGCGTTGATGGGGGCCGAGCGCGTGCACGCCCGCGACATCGATCCGCTGGCGGTCGGCGTGGCGCGCGCCAATGTCGCCATGAACGCAGTGGGCGATCGTATGGTCGTCGACGAGGGAGCCACCCCTCCCGCGGGGGAGCACGATCTGGTGCTGGCAAATATCCTTCCCGACGTCTTGCTGGGCATGGCGGACGCATTGGTGGATTCGGTCCGACCCGGAGGGCACCTCGTGCTCGGCGGCATCGTCGAACCCCGTCTCGCGGACGTCCGGGCCGGATTCGCCGCCCTCGGGCTCGAGATACTCGATTGTCCGGTCGAGGGGGAATGGGCGGCGGTGATCGCACGCAAGGCGGTCTAGCGGCCCGTCGTTTCCGGTGACCGGCTCGGCCGACCGGCCAGCTCCCATTGCCTCAGCAAAAGCACCGCTTGCCCGTAGTGGTATGCCTCGTGGGTCGCGACATGACGGTGGACCCACGCCAACGTGCACCGCTCGTCGTCGAATTGGAACACTTCGCCGGGGTCGGTGTGTTCCGCGGTGGCCGAACGGCATTCGGCCCGAATGCGGTCCAGTCGATCGTAGTACGCGGAAAGCGGCATCGCGGGGGGATCGGCCCAGTGCCAGTTCCACACGTCGGACCGCTCCGCGTCCGTCTCCTCGATGCGCTCGGGAGTACGCTCACCACCGGCCACCAGACACTCGAACCACCAACTTTCGGAGTCGCCGAGGTGCAGGAGCACTGCGCCGATCGAATGCGCCCCGTGTTGGGGGCGCCACGCGAGCGCCGAATCGGGTACCTCTCCGAGATGGTCGCGCCAAGCGTGCGTCGTGTCGTCGATCAACGTGCGCAGCAGCCCGATTCCCGGCCTGGTCCCGTCGGGTGCCACGAAATCAAGGACAGGCGCGTCGCTCATGATCGGGACCATTCGTGCAATTGGCGCAACAACTCGATTTGGCCGTAGTGGTAGGCTTCGTGGGTCGCCACGTGCTTGAGGACCCAGCGGAGGGTTGCGCTCCGATCCCCCAGCGGAAAAGTGGCCGTCGCATCGACAAAGTCTCCGGCGAGCACCTTGGAACGGGCACGAACGGCGTCGTGCATCCGCAGCAATGCCGCATGGTCGAGCGCCGGCGCCGGCGCCCAATGTCGGTTCCATTGGTCCGTTGCATCCGATTGGAGCAGGATCCGATCCTCGGGGCTCCGTGGCACGCCGCCCACCACCTCGTGGATCCAATGCACCTCCGCGTCGATGATGTGCATCAACACGGCTCCGATGGAATGCATCCCCTCGAACGGAGTCCAAGAGAGCGCATCGTCCGCGAGCGCGCCGATTTCCGCGCGGCGCATGCGCGTGGTGTCGTCGAGCAACGACCACAGCAACTCCACCGAGGAGGCTTCCGGTTCGAGATCGACCAGATCGACGGGGGGCATGGTCAGGACTCCTCGATCAACCGAATCGCGGCCTTCATGTAGCCGAGGGCATAGGCGATTCCCGCGTGCCACCCGGCGGAGCATTCCATGACGGGGGTGTGGTCGGGGATGAGCACCCCGTCGTACCGGCGGGCGTGCAGGATGCGCAGGATGCGCACCATATCGGTTTCGCCTTCGTCGACGAACACCTCGTGGTAGTGGGGAACCTTGCCCCGGACGTTCCGGAAATGGATGTAGCCGATACGACCCGAAGCGGCGAGGCGATCGGTCAAGTCGTAAATGTCGGCGCCCGGCATTTCCCCCACGGTCCCGAGGCACAGTTCGGCGGATAGGTTCGGGTGGGGACGTTTGGCGAAGAGCGCATGGTAATCGTCGGGATGGCAGATGAGCCGGCCCGTGCCCCGAAGGGTTCGCAGCGGGGGATCGTCGGGGTGGATCGCGAGGCGCACTCCGGCTTCCTCGGCGGCGGGAAGGACATCGTCGAGGAAGCGCAGGAAACGGCTTTCGACCTCTTCCACCGAGACGGGTGGAAGCAAGCCGCCGGCCTCGAACCGGTCTCCGTCGACGACCATGTTCCAAACCATGCCGGCGGGGATCGGGGTATCCTCGGGCGCTTCGAATCCGACGCTCACGGCGCCGGCGCGGGCGAACGGTCCCTCGACGCGCCCCCAAACGCCCGCCAAGCTGAAGTAGAGACCCATTATCGGGATACCGACGTGCCCCATGTCCCGGAGGATGGTTCGGATGTGCTCCACTTGCATGTCGCGCTGCGGTCCATCGAGCAGGATGTCGCTCCAGTGGGCGGGGCAGAAGTTCTCCAGCGCCTCGAGCACGAGCCCTTCCGCCTCGATTTCGGACTTGAGCCGGGCAAGTCCCGGACGGGTCCACAGTGGGTCGCCGGGGTCGCAGACTCCGAAGTGTTCGCCGGACGGCGCGGTGACGATGCGTTCGTTCGATCCTGTGAAACTGCCCACGGCATGGGCGACCACGTGGGTCGCTCCCGCTTGCCGGGCGAATCGGAAATGGTTGGCGTCGAGCATCCCGCGGTACAGGCCAAGCCCCAGTTTCATGCCCGCACCATGCCACGGTTGCGCCCTTGCGGCAACCGGTGTTTGCCGAAATGCCTCCCGGTGGTACTCTTTGGAAGAATGAAACCGGTTGGTATCGAGCCTGTCGGCCTGCCAATGCCCTGCGCCTTTGGCGCGGTGCCGAAGGGCGTGGCCGGGCGGGTCGCAGGACGCACTTGGCGGGTGCGCTCCATGCCGCCGACCAAGGCTATCCTGCGAGCGCCGCACCGGTCCGAGGCCATCGATGCCTTGGACCGCGATTCCGGTTGCGAAATGTCGGTGTCCGCAAGGTTGGCAACGGAAGGGAAGGGCGATCATCGCCACGAATGTTTCCGGATGACTCCGACCCCGAAGTCGCCGCTGCAATGAACATCGCGCCCATCGACATCGTGATGGTGCAAACCGATCCGATCTGGCATGCTCCGGAGGCGAATCACCGGGCCGTGGAGGACCTGCTCGCGCGCGTCGACCTGCGGTCGGGTTCGTTGGTGGTGCTTCCGGAGACATTCGCGACGGGCTTCACCAACGACCCCGCGTTCGCCGAAGCGCCGGGCGGTGCCTCCGACGCGTTTCTCGCAAATCTGGCACGGACTCGGCACGTTTGGGTCGTGGCCGGGCTGTTGCGCCGCGGCGCCTACGGCGCGGTGCGCAATTGCGCGGTCGCCGTGGATCCTTCCGGCACCGAACGCGCCGTGTATGCGAAACGTCGCCCGTTCCGGCCCGGTGGAGAGCCCTGGACGGCTGGCCACCATCCCGTCGTGCTGGGGATGGGCGATTTCCGCGTGGCCCTGCATATCTGTTTCGATTTGCGTTTTCCCGAACTCTTTCGGGACACGCTCGAACCCGATTCTCCCGACCTTCATGTCGTGATCGCCAGTTGGCCCGTCGCCCGCATTGCGCAGTGGGAGTTGCTGCTCCGCGCCCGAGCCGTGGAGAATCAGGCGTGGCTTGTCGGCGTGAATCGCACCGGCGAGGACCCTTTCCATTCGCATGTGGGCGCGTCGCTGGTCGTCGATCCCACCGGAACGATTCGGGCGCATGCGGGAAGCGCCCCCGGCGTGGTTGCGACGCAGTGCGATATCGGCTCCGCCCGCGAGCTGCGCCGCCAACTTCCGTTCCTCCCGGGAGCCGTGGCGTGATTCGATCCAAGCGTTGGCCGGGGTATTTCGAACGCGATGGGCGACCACTGTTGCTTGTGGGCAGTGGCGAGCATTACGGGGCGATCCTCAACGGTGCGTTCGATTTCGATCGGTATCTCGACGCATTGACGGCCGACGGACTGGACCATTGCCGTGTGTTTTCCGGGACCTATCGCGAACGTCCCGGCGATTTCGGGATTCAATCGAACACGCTTGCGCCCGACGATGCCGCTTTCCTTTGCCCGTGGCCGCGCCGTCCGGATGGTTGGTTCGACTTGTTCCGATGGAACGATGATTATTGGCTTCGGCTGCGCACGTTCTGCCGTCGCGCCGCGGCCCGCGGCATCGTGGTGGAATACGTTCTTTTCTGCCATTGGTACACGGACGCCATGTGGGAGGACAGCCCGCTGCATCCGTCGCGCAATGTCCAGGGCATCGGGCCGCTCGACCGGACCCGCGTCTACCGCGACCCGGGCTTGCTGCGCCATGTGATGGGGCAACTCGCGCGCAAGGCCGCCGACGAACTGGCCGGCTTCGACCACGTGGTCTTCGAGGTGTGCAACGAGCCCTACACCGACGGTGGCGACGCGATGGGAGGAGACTTCACCGAGGGGATCGCGTCCGGCATCCACGAGGTCGATCCCTCGCGCCTCATCGCGATCAACGTTGCGAATGGATCGGGTCGTCCC
>JBJTRZ010000403.1:0-12013 GCA_046076415.1 Armatimonadota bacterium | reverse complement strand
GCCTTCTCCTTTTCCGCAGTCAGCTTCGCGGCGCGCCTGCGGGGTGCGCCGATCCCCCCGTGGCCCCATATCCTGACCGCGTTCGCCACCGCCCTCGGCTTCTTCCTGCAACTACGCATCGCCGACGAACACAAGGACTTCGTCGACGATAGCAAATGGCGGCCGTATCGCGCCGTGCCCCGGGGCTTGGTCACGTTGCGGGAATTGGCGTGGCTGGGCTGCGCGACCGGAGGCGTGCAGCTTGCGTTGGCCCTTTGGTTGTCGCCGCGCATGCTCCCGGTCCTCTCCCTGGCGTGGATTTGGCTCGTCCTGATGACCAAGGAGTTCTTCGTTCCGGATTGGCTGCGTCGCCGACCCATCGCCTACCTCCTGTCGCATATGGTCATCCTTCCGCTGGTCGACTTGTACGCCACCGCGTGCGACTGGCGCGCTTTGGGGGCCGTCGCGCCCACGGGACTCGGGTGGTTCCTCGCGCTCTCGTACACGAACGGATTGGTCCTCGAGATCGGCCGCAAACTGCGGGCCACCGAGCAGGAGGAGGAAGGCGTCGAAACCTACTCCAAACTTTGGGGACCGAACCGGGCCGCCGCAATCTGGGTGACGACATTGGCGGCGACCTTCGCGCTGGCGATCGGAGCCGGATTCGCGGCGCGGGCGACCGGGGCGGTTGCCTTTCCCTTTGCGCTGGTCCTGATCGTGGCCGCCGTCTTCGCGCGGCGCTACGCCCTCGATCCGGCTCCGCGCACGTCCAAGCCGCTCGAGGCGATCGCCGGGGTTTGGACCCTGGCCTTGTATCTCACGCTCGGGCTCGTGCCGCGCTGTTTCCCCTAACGTTTGGAGCCGTTGAATGCATATCCTTTGGCCCGATGATCCGGAGGCTCCCGCGCAACAATTCGGGGGCAAGGCGGGCGCGCTCCGGCGCCTCGTGGACCTCCCCATCCCCCCTTTCTTCGCCGTCGCGCCCCAAGCATGGGTCGCGAGCCGCGCGGCCGACATCCGGTTCACGCTCGCTTCGGAAACGGTGCCCTCGGACGAGGTCGCCGCGGAGGTGAACGTGGCGTTGGCCCGGCTCGATCCCTCCCCGCAGGCACGCTTCGCCGTACGTTCCTCGGCGGTCGACGAGGACGGGGCGGGCCACTCGTTCGCGGGACAACTCGAAAGCTACCTCAACGTCAAACCCGAGGAGGTGGTGGCGCGTATCGCCGACGTTTGGAAATCCGGATTCTCCACCCGGGTTCGGGCGTACCGGGTGGAGCGTGGCTTGGATCCCGAACCGCTCCCTCCTTCGGTGTTGGTCCAACGGATGGTCCCCGCGGATGCTTCCGGGGTCGCCTTCAGTGCCGACCCGGTCACCGGCCGTCGAGGCGTGGCCGTCGTCGCCGCGGTGCCCGGACTCGGTACCGCGTTGGTGGGCGGCGATGTCGATGCGGACACCTGGGAGGTGGACCGCGACGGCACCGTGGTGGGCGCCCACGTGGCCGTGAAGACGCACGCGCATCGGCCCGGGCCCGATGGCGTGGTGGAGGTGGACATTGCCCCCGAGCGGTCCACCGATCCTGTCCTCGGGGAGTCCGAGGCGCGCGCGATCGCACGGCTGGCGCGCGAAGCCGAACGGCTCGCGGGTTGCCCGCAAGACATCGAATGGGCGATGGAGGGCGGAACCCTGTTCCTGCTGCAATCCCGCCCGATCACGACGCTGCACCGCATGCCGGACCCCGACGGCGCACGCGTCATCTTCGACAACAGCAACATCGCCGAGAGCTACAACGGGGTCACCACCGCGCTGACCTTCTCCTTCGCGCGCACCGCCTACGAACACGTCTACCGCGCCTTCTGCCGCATACTCTCCGTTCCCGACGAACGAATCGCCGGCCGTGACCTGGCGTTTCGGAACCTGCTCGGGATGGTGGACGGTCGCGTTTACTACAACCTTCCCAACTGGTACCGGCTGCTGGCGCTGCTGCCCGGGTATCGGCTCAACCAAACGTTCATGGAACAAATGATGGGCGTGCGCGAACCGCTGCCCGCCGACGCGGTGCCGGACCTGCAGGCTCCGGCGGATGCGCGCGAGCGACGTCGGGATGCGCTGGCCTTGGCCCGGAGCGTCCTCCGCCTCGTGCGGCACCATAGGCGATTGCCACGAACCATCGGCGAGTTCAACCAGCGGCTCGAATCGGCGCTCTCGGTGCCGAGCGAACGGCTGTCGTCGATGCGGGCCGACGAATTGGCCGCGCATTACCACGACCTCGAACACAGACTGCTCGCTCGGTGGGACGCGCCGCTGGTGAACGATTTCCTCGCGATGTGCTTCCATGGCGTGCTGCGGCGGCTCACGGAGCGATGGGTCGCGGGCGCCGGAGACGACGCCGAGGGATTGCACAACGATCTGATCACCGGACAGGGAGGGATCGTGAGCGCCGAGCCCGCCCACCGCGTTGCGGAAATGGCTTCCATGGTGGTTGGGGATTCGGCGGGGATCGAAGTGCTGACGACCCGGCATCCCGCCACCGCACGGCGGTGGCTCGCGGACCACCGCCCCGAATTGGCGAGCCGCATCGAAGACTATATGGACCGCTTCGGGGACCGTTGCCTCGAGGAGTTGAAGTTGGAGTCCGCCACCCTCGAGGACGATCCAACCCCGCTCGTGCGGGCCATCGGCAGTCTGGGCCGCCGCGGGGAAACGCCGGACCGGCGCCCCGCCCCGCACGAGTCGCCGCGCGCCGTCGCCGAACGTCGGGTGCGCAAGGCCCTCTCCCCCAATCCGTTGCGGCACGCGATGTACCGGTGGGTGTTGGCGAACGCACGGGAGCGCGTGCGCGATCGGGAAAACCTGCGGTTCGAACGCACCCGGGTCTTCGGTAGGGTTCGCCGCATTTTCGTGGAGATCGGGAAACGGTTCGCCGCCGATGGGCTTCTCGACGATCCCAAGGACATCTTCCATCTGGACATCGGCGAGATCCTCGGCGCCATAGAGGGAACCGCGACCTGCACCGACCTGCGTGGCCTCGCCAAGGTGCGCCGCGAGGCGGTGGAACGCTGGAAGGCCGCGCCCGAACCGGGCGAACGTATCGAATCCCGGGGCATCGTCGCCGTGGCGACGAACCGCTGGGCAACGGAGCCTCCGGTGTCGCACACCGACCTGGAATCGGATGCCGACCAGCGCCGAGGATTGGCCTGCTGTCCCGGAAGGGTCGAGGGCATCGCACGGGTCATCACCGACCCGCGCGGAGCAACCCTGGAAGCCGGAGCCATCCTGGTGGCCGAACGCACCGACCCCGGTTGGATCCTCCTGTTCCCCGCCGCGGCCGGCGTTCTCGTCGAACGTGGCAGCCTGCTTTCGCACTCGGCCATCGTCGCGCGCGAACTTGGCATCCCCTGCATCGTGTCGGTTCCCGGTGCGACGCGATGGTTGCGCGACGGCGACCGCGTGGCGATGGACGGGGCGACGGGCGTGGTGCACCGCGTGGCACCGGTGCCGTCGCCTCCCGCGGAACCCACCGAAGACAGCAAGCCGCAGGGTTCGAGCGATCCGGCGGCCGCCGACGAGCCACCCGCAGGCGACATCGCGGGAGCGGTGGCGGAAGAACCATCATGAGCCGAAGCGAAGTTCAAGAGCGGGCGGATTTCACTGCAATTCGGTACGCGCAGGTCTGGGAGGACGCGGATGTCCTGCTCGATGGGCTGGCCATCGAGGAAGGGGACCGCTGCGTCTCCATCGCCTCGGCCGGCGACAACGCCCTCGCGATGCTGGCGAAGGGCCCGGCATCGGTCGTCGCCCTCGACCTCTCCGCCTCCCAATTGGCGTGCCTGGCCCTGCGGGTCGCCGCCTACCGCCGCCTCTCCCACACGGAACTCCTGATACTGATCGGCGACCACGACCCGGAGGGACCGGGTCATCGGGAGTCGTTGTATCGACGCTGCCGTGGGCATCTTTCGGACGACGAGGCACGGTTCTGGGACGCACATCCGGCGGAAAGCGCCGCGGGAATCGGAAACGCCGGCAAATTCGAACGGTACTTCACCTTGTTCCGGCGCGTGGTGCTCCCCTTGATCCACGGTCGGGCCACCGTGAACGCGTTGCTGGAACCCGGCCGTTCGCGCGACGAACGCGTGCGCCTGTACGAAACCGTTTGGAACAACTCCCGTTGGAAGTGGCTGTTCCGCGTGTTCTTTTCCCGCGCCGCGATGGGCCGGCTTGGTCGGGATCCCGAGTTTTTTCGCTATGTCGAAGGCGGCGTCTCGGAGCGGATCCTGGCCCGCACCCGGCACGCGCTCACGGAACTCGATCCCGCGGAAAATCCCTACCTCGAGTGGATCCTCACCGGCCGACACGAACATGCGTTGCCCTACGCATTGCGGGCGGAGAACTTCGCGGCGATCCGGGACCGGATCGACCGGATCACGTGGCGCGCGCAGCCGGTGGAAGCGTTCCTCGACGAAGCGGGTCCGGGAGCGATCGACCGGTACAACCTGAGCGACATTTTCGAATACATGAGCGAGGAGTCGACCGCCACGTTGCTGCGCCGGCTCGCCGTGGCGGGGCGATCCGGGGGACGCCTCGCGTACTGGAACATGCTCGCGCCGCGGCAGGCGCCGGAGAGCCTGCACGACCTGCTGGAGCCGCTGACCGCCACCGCCCGGGAATTGCACCTGCGGGACAAAGCGTTCTTCTACAGCGCGTTCGTGCTGGAACGAATCCGATGACCCTGTCGCCGATCGTGGGCATCGTGCTGGTGGCGACCGTGCTCGTCGCCTTGCTGGCGGGTCTCCACGGCCTGCGCGGAAAGTGCCATCCCGAGCTCCTGCGAAAGTTGGTGCATGTGGGGATGGGGGCAACGACCGCGTTGTTTCCGTGTCTGTTCGAAACTCCCGGACCGGTGATCGCGCTTTGCGTGGTGTCGGTGGGACTCCTGCTTTCGCTGCGCCGTTCGCACCGCCTGCGGCAACGGTTGGGAGGCGTCCTCGACGGGGTCGATCGGCAGTCCCTTGGTGAAATCTACTTCCCCCTCGGCGTCGCCGCGCTCTTCATGATGGCCGACGGCGACAAGGTGGCCTATCTGGTTCCGCTCGGACTATTGACGATCGGGGATGCGGTGGCGGCGCTGGTTGGGGTCCGCTATGGGGCCAAACGCTATTCGACCGACGACGGGAGCAAGAGTTGGGAGGGTTCGATCGCATTCCTGCTGGTCGCGTTCCTCGCCGTGCATCTGCCCCTGTTGATGTGCACGAGCGTCGGCCGGGTCGAGTGCGTGTTGATCGCGGCGATCCTAGCGCTCCTGATCGCGGTGCTCGAAGCGGCATCGTCGGCGGGCCTCGACAATCTCTTCATCCCGCTTGGATCCTTCGCATTGCTGCGGTCGCTGCGCCGGACCGACACCACCACGCTGGTATGGGATTTGGCCGCGGCGATCCTCTTGGTGGTGTTCGCGCTGGCATGGCGCCGGCGCACGACCTTGACCGACAGCGCCGCCGTGGGCGCGGCCCTCATCGCGTTCGTGCTGGCCACGGTGGGCGGTTGGCGTTGGGTCCTGCCCCCGGCCACGCTGTTCGCCTTGTACGCGTTGATCTTTCCCCCCCATTCCGCCGGCCGCGTCCGTGCCCATACCCTCGGGGATGCCGCCCGGGCGTCCGCGGTTGGGTTGTTTTGGTGCTTGGCCGGCACGCCCTACGGAAAACCCGAACTGCTGTTGCCGTGCACCACCGCGTTCGCCGCGCAACTGGCGATCATCGGCGTCGCCCGCGCGCAGCGTCCGGGCTCGATCCCCGTCTTCGGGGCGGGCGGAACCGCCGCGGCGGCGATGTTCGGACCGTTCGTGGCGATCGCCCTGTTGCTGGGAGAACCCATCCCTTGGTGGGGACTGCTGCTGGGCACCGGCGGCGTGCTGCTCGCCGGGGCGGCGGAAACGATACGGATGCCCGAAACGATCCGGATTTGGGCGCGTCAAACGGTGGTCCTGCTCGGGTCGGCGGTGGCGCTCGCGGCACCATGGGTGCGGGGGAGCACGGGATGACGAATTCAGAACCGGAGATTCTGGAGAACGATGGTGCGCGGTGCGCCCTTTGGTGGCGCGACGGCGTGCCCCAACTACCCGGCGAGCGGTTGGGGGTGATCGGGCAATACCAATGCACGGGTGCTCCCGGGGGAATCCTCGAGGCGGCCTGCGGCCGATTGGCCGAGGCCGGCTGCACCCTCGCGGTCGGCCCCATGGATCAAAACACGTGGCGGACCTATCGGTTCGCGACCGAGGATCCCTCCGGGAGGCCGCCATTCTTCCTCGAACCCACGAACCCTCCCGCCTACCCGGACCAGTGGCGCACCGCCGGCTTCGTTCCCCATGCCACCTACCGATCGACCATCGCAACCGATCTCGCCGCGTCCGACCCGCGCGCAACCAGGATCGCCCAGCGGCTACGCGACGTCGGCGCGACGGTTCGGGCGGTCGACCTTGCCCGTTACGCCTCCGAACTCGCGGCGATCCACGATCTTTCATTGATCTCGTTCCAACACAATCGCCTCTACACCCCGCTCGATCGCGAATCGTTCATCGCCCAATACGAACGGCTCCGCCCGGCGATCGACCCCGAACTCGCCCTGCTTGCCCATGATCCCGAAGGACAACTCGTGGGCTTTTGCTTCGCGATCCCCGACCTCGAAGAGGCGCGGCGCGGGGAACGCGTGGAGACCCTGATCGTCAAGACCGCCGCGGTACGGCCCGGGCGCCTCTGGGCGGGACTCGGCGTGCATTTGCTCGAGCACTGCCAGACCGTCGCGCGCGCCAAAGGCTACCGCAACGCGATCCACGCACTGATGGAGGATGGGAACACCAGTCGGACGATCAGCGAAGCACACGGTGCGCAGGTGCTGCGGCGCTACACGCTCTTTTCGAAACGGTTGGTTCCGTGAACATCGCGGAACTCCTCCTGCGCCAGGCGCGGACGCGACCGGAATCCGCGGCGATCATCGAAACGCGCAACGGGATCGATCGGACCTTGACATTCGCCCAACTTGTCGAGGAGAGCGCCCGCGGCGCGGCCGTGCTGCGGAGCGCGGGTTTGGCTCCCGGAAGTCGCGCGCTCGTGCTGCAGCCGATGGGCATCGATCTCTATGTCGCGCTGACCGCGCTTTTCCGTGCGGGCCTGGTGGCGGTCTTCCTCGACCCGTCCGCCGGGCGCGACCATGTGGCCCGGTGCTGCGCGATGCAACCCATCCATGCGTTTCTCGGCAGTCGGAAGGCGCACCTCCTGCGGTGTCTCGTGCCGGAGGTGCGGCGAATTCCGGCTCGATGGCACTTCGGGAGCGGCTGGATGCCGGGATCCCGGGACTGGACCCGCGGATGCGCCAACGCGTTTCCCGGCCCGGACGTGCACGCGGCCACCGACGACACGCCGGCCCTGCTCACCTTCACATCGGGGTCGACCGGTGTCCCCAAGGCCGCCGTTCGCACCCATGGTTTCCTGACGGCGCAACATTCGGCGCTCGAGGAAAGCATCGGCCTATCGCCCGGTCAGGTGGATCTGGCGACCCTGCCGATTTTCGTCCTCGCCAACCTCGCATCAGGGGTGACCAGCCTGCTTCCAGACGCCGACCTGCGGCGTCCCGGCGACGTCGACCCGGCGCCGATCGTGGCCCAAATCCGCCGCCATCGTCCGGATCGAACCGGCGCGTCGCCCGCATTCTACGAACGTTTGCTCACCACCGATGCCTCGTTCCCGGAATTCGAAACGATCCACACCGGTGGCGCACCCGTGTTTCCCGATTTGATGCAACGGCTCACCGACCGGGCCCCTCGTGCCCGCGTGGTCGCGGTGTACGGATCGACGGAAGCGGAGCCGATCGCGCACGTCGCTTGGGACCAGATGGACGCCTCCGACCGCGCGGCGATGGCCTCGGGCAAGGGGCTGCTCGCCGGCGAGCCCGAAGCGTGCATCGCCGTACGGATTGTCCGGGAACGTCCGGGGCAGCCCGCCGGGACCCTGACGCCGGCGGAATTCGATGCGGAACGGGTGCCGACCGGCGAGGCCGGGGAAATCGTGGTGCGCGGCGCGCATGTCCTTCCCGGCTACGTCGGCGGGGTCGGCGACTCGGAGACCAAGATCCATGTCGGCGACGCGGTATGGCATCGGACGGGCGACTCGGGCTGGATGGACGAGATGGGCCGACTCTGGTTGCTCGGCCGCACTTCGGCTCGGATCGCGGACGATCGGGGGGTCCTCCATCCGTTTGCGGTGGAGGCCGCGGTGCGCGCGGTTCCCGGCATCGCGCGAGCGGCCTTGGTGGCGCACCACGGGCAACGTTGGTTGGTGGTTCAGGCTCGCGAGAACGAAGCCGTGGACCGCGCCGCATTGGACTGCGCGCTGGGGGAAACGGTGATCGATGGAATAACCGAGATCGAGCGGATACCGCTGGACCGGCGCCACAACGCCAAGGTGGACTACCCGGAACTGCACCGCTTGCTGGATGCGAAACGCGGAGCGGGCCGACCGGACTGATCCCTCGGCGTCGGGGAGGAATGCGCCGGTGTCAGCGGGTCAAACCGGCCCCCCGGAGGCGGCGCAGCAATTCCAAGCGGGCGGTGCGGCCGTCGGGAAACCCCCACTCCGGCAACCGGACCGGACTGCATACGGGGCTGTCCACCCGGGTGTCGCCGCCCATGAACCAGAGCCGGTCGGGGCGGTGGGCCACCGCATCCTCGATCTGCATCCGCCACTGCTCCGGCAGATTCGTCGGGGGCAGCCACGGTACCGTTCCGAAAGTCATCACCCCGCGGGTCAGGTAACTCACCTCGAACCCGAGCGCGCGCGGGGCCTCGATGCACAGGTCCATGGTGGCTTGTCGGTGGAGGCGGCGATCATAAAGTCCGTCGTAGGTGACCAGCGCGAGATCGGGCAGCGCGGCCCGCAGCATCTCCAGATTTTGATTGCCGCTCACCACCATGCGTTCGGTGGCCAGCTCGGAGATGGTGGCGATCCGCCCCGTGTAGCCCGCCGCGCGGACCGTCGCCTCGATCCGTTGCAGCGTGGCGATACGGCGCGATGTGGTGAAGTCGCGCCAGTGCAGGAACGGGGTGGAGCGCGGTTCGAGCGGGATGTTCTTGATGGCCGCGTAGTCCGGGCGGTTGTTTTGCTCCGCCCAAGCGTTGTAAAGCGGAACGCGGTGGGGCGCGTCGCGGTCGCAGAATTCCATCTCCACGATCAGTCCGTCGCTGGAGGAACCGAAGAGCTCGACGACTTCCTCGAACAGTGCGTCGATCCGCTCCGGCAGTCCGGGGCAGTCCAGATCGTAATAGGCGATCGTCTTGTCCTCCGGTCCCCATCCGTGGAAGCAGGGATCGAGGCGGAACGCGGAGGCCTCGAACTGGGTGCAGACCACCAGCAACCAAGTCTTCATGCCGCGTTTGCGGGCGCCGTCCAGGGCTTGGTGGACCAATGCGTTGTCGGAGGAGATCGCGGTGCACGCCGGGTCCTGATCCAGCCACGCATGCCGGGAGCGGTAGCCGGTGGTCAGCCATTTGACGCAGAGCACGAACGAGTTGCATCCGCCCGCCGCCATGTCGTCCAGCAGGATTTCCCAATCGTCGGGCGTGTAGCGCTCCAGCGAACCGTTGCCCGGACAGGTGTAGTCCCAAAAACCGATTTCCTGCATGCTTCCGTGCCTCCGTGGCTGGGTGCGGCCGCCGGGGGAAATCGCCCCCTCCCCCGCGGCGCGGGTTTCCGGTCCGGTCGCGGGCGCCTAAGATGGGTGGGGGGCCGGACCGTCGTGCACGAGTACGACCGGCACGCCGGAGCGCACCGTGTTGTGCACCTCGGCGACCGCGTCGGTCTCGCGCAACAATCGCTCGAGGGTCGACCCGTCCGCGGCCGATTGCAGCGTGGCCCGGTAGCGGATGTCGGTCGCCGCGAGGCCCACGCCCGGGAAGACCGCGGACGCCTCCACCGTGGCCCCGTCGAGCGGAATCCCGAGCCGGGCCGCTCCGCGGTAGAGATCGTTGCAATAGCAAGTGGCCAGGGCGAGCATCAGCAACTCCCCGCCGTTGACCGCCGATCCCCGACCGTCCCCCTTCGCCGGGATCTCGATCGCGCGCGCGTTCGGACCGGTGCGCACTTCCACCGTGTGTCCGTTCGGCGAACTCTCCACCCTCGCCACGATTTCCATGAAGTGTCCGGCATCCTTTCCCCCGGGTTCCCGTGCGGAAACCAAATCCCGCGCGGAACCCGGAACTGGTTTCGATAAACGTTGGGCATTACCATGCGCCCCCCTGCCGCGCGCCAAGGATTCCGGCGAAGGGAAATTGCCGCTCGACCGGGTTGATCGGGAGCGTAGGTTCCGGCGGGTTGCGGCCCGGGGTGCGCGCCGGGGACCGGTCGGGTTGAATGGATTTCGAGGAGCGATCATGCCGCTGGAGTTGCAATCGGATTCGTCGTTGCTGAACCGTATGTTCCCGTGGGCGATCCGGACCGCGTTGTCGCTGGTGCAAACGGGCCGTCGCGGGGTCGTGGACCGGTGGGAACGCGGCGTGGGCGGCGGCGACCATACGTACATTCCGTGCTACTGGGCCGGGTACCGGTCGCGCACCGCGTTCTACTCCCGCGATTTCTGCCACCAAGCCGTGGGGGCGCATCTGCTTGGGTTGGACACCGAGAACGCGACGATGCTGCGGACGTTCGCGGGGTCGGCGACCGCCGCGCGCAAGGGGTTTCCCTTGTGGGCGTTCAACTTCGACGGATCTCCGTTTCGCCTCGACTGGCGCGGCGACCACGACTTCGTGCGCGAGGTGCCCGCCACCTTCGAACTCGTCGAGCTGGTCTGGAAGCTCCATCGCTGGACCGGAGATCGTGGGCTGCTGGGCGATCCGCAGCTGCGACGGTACGCCGAGCAGACCCTCGGGGAGTTCATACGATGGCACGATGATCGGCGCCCCAACGGCATCGCCGAGGGCGACGGGTCGGGCGACATCTTTTCGGGGTCCGCGACCTACAACGAGGTGCATGCCGACCATCCTCTGGTGGAGGCCGGAGACGGAGTGGCGTGCCAGTGGGCGGCGATGGACGCGTGGGCGCGGTGGCTCGCCGCGCTCGGGGACCGCGGTGCCGGGCGCGCCCGAAAACGGGCCGCGGAATTCCAGAAGCAACTCAACACCGTGTGGGGCGTGCAGCCGGGCTTTCCCGGCTGGGTGCGCGGGTACGACGTGCAGGGGCGGCCTTGGACCGATTTCGGCTTGGAGAACAGCTGGTTCCTCCCCCTGAAGGGTGCCGCGCTGCCCGGGGAGCGGACCACCCATCTCCTGGACCTGATCGAGCGAGCGGTCGACAATGCCGAGACGCGGCCATCGAACCTCGAGGCGATTTCCTATTTGCCGGGGGTTTTCCATGCGTGGGATCGCAACGAAACCGCGTGGCGTTGGCTGCGTCACATCATGGACGCGCCGCTGGCGGATCGCGAGTACCCGGAAATCTCGTACACCTTGATCGCGCACGTGGTGGAGGGGTTGCTCGGGCTGGAACCCGACGCGGCCGGGCGCCGATTCACGACGGTGTCGCGGCTGCCCAAGGAGATCGGCAGTTTGGAAGTGCGCGATGTGCCGGTCGGGGACGCGCGCGTTTCGCTTCGGCACCAGGGAGCGTTGGGGAGCGAGGCGACCTTGGTGTCGTCGGATGGCCGGCCGTGGACCTGGACCGCGCGTTTCCCCGGGGGGTCCGGCGCCGTGCGGGTGGACGGTCGCGCGCGGCGTGCGCGGACGGTCGCGATCCGCGGAAATCGCTTCCGCGAGGTGGACGTGAATCTGCCGCCCGGCCGCCCGGTCCGCATCGACGCGGTATAGGGGGGTCAAGAAAGGCAACCGATCCTGGCCAGGTACCACCTCCGCATCCACTCGCTAAGAAGGAAGAGTCAAAGGTATCGTTAAACCTCGAAGACTATTCTATTTTTATCTCACAAAAAAGCGGAGTTGCACTTTTCTACAGCTAGCAGAAAAGGCCCTTTCGGCACCTGGCGCGCCTAACGAAGGTAGCGAGA
>JBJTRZ010000402.1:0-4137 GCA_046076415.1 Armatimonadota bacterium | reverse complement strand
GCACCGCCTTCGCCAAAAACCGTCCGCCCCCCGCGCGTCCCTCCGCCACCGCGCCGTCGGCCACCATCATCGGCATCGCCGCCGCGGGCATGGCGCCGCCTGCCGCTCCCGAGGAATCGAGCACGCGGGCGGGATCCTCGAGGCGAACATGGTCGCGCAAATACCAGTCCTGCACGTCGCCGGGCACCCGGGGCAGCAACGCCGCGAGCGGATCGCCCGGATCCCAGCCGGCCAGCGCCAGCACGGCTTCGTCCACGACCACGAGCGCCACCTCGGCGCCCGGCACCGGTTTTCCATCCGCACCCTGGACCGCAACCTCCACCGAAGTTTTGCCACCGGGCTCGACGCGCGCCTCGGCGGGCCTCGCCGACACCACCAACCGTCGCGCCTTGGTTTCCACATCGAGCGACAGGTTCCCCGACGCATATGCCGGCCGCGGCTTGGCACCGGCCACCGGCTTGCCATCCTCGCCCACCCGCGGCGCCGCACCCGTCAAATCGACCTGGACCTCCACGTTGGGCATCCAGTCGCCGACCACCGGGAACCGCAGCACCCGGGTGCGGCCCGTCATGGTGAACCGCTCGGTGCGCACGAAACCGTTGTGCCGGAGCGTGAGCAGTCCCTCGGCGGGAGCAAACGGCGCCCGCACGAGCACCGTGGCCGTTTCACCGGGAGCGTGCACCTGCTTCGCCGGAATCAACTCCACCGTTTCCTTGGCCAAATCGCGCTGCGACTCGACCGGACCGCCCGTCACCCACACCGTCGTCACGGTCCGGTTCGGACGGCCCTTCGCATCCTCCACGACCGCCTCGAGAGTCCAGACACCGCCCGTTTTCGGGGTGAATTCCGTACGGACCGGCCCCTTGCCCGATGCCACCGTCCACGCGATCGGGTCGGCTTCCACTTCCGTGAAACGGCCCTTGCTCCACCGCGAGACCCGTCGGAAAGCCCGGAACCGCAGGGTGCGGCCGGCATCCATCGCGCCGTCGATGCCGCACGCGATCGCCTCGAACCCGTAGGGCTTGCCCTCCTCCACGAACGTTCGTTCGGAACGTACGCCCACGTAGCGCTCCGAGGGATGCACCAAGAGGTCGGTGGTGGCGGCGAGCGCCTGCCGATTCACGTCCTGAACGGTCGCCTGCGCGTGGACGGTGTACGGACGCGCCGGCCTCACCGCGTCGAAATCGATACGCACCCGGTGCACCCCGGAAGGATCCGTGGCCCCGTCGAACGTCTTTTCCTCGCCCGGTTCCTCGAACGGATGCCCGCCCCCGGCCATGCGGCCGCGCGCGAACACGACGTCGCCGCCGAATTCCGGGGCATCGCGAATCCACCATGGCCGCCATTCGCCGAACGTGAAACCGTCGTGGCCGGGGGGCGAGTACCGTGCCTTGCGCGCGGTCACCGACCAGTGCGTCGCCGCACCCGCCAACCCGCCGCCGGCATAATAGGCCGCCTTGACCGACACTTCGGCCGGAACGCCTCCCACCACATGCGGGCCTTCGGTTTCGGACCGGGCAGCCACTTCGAATTCGGGGCGACGGAACTCCTGCACCTTGACTTGGCGGCCGAAATCGCCCACCTGCAGGAACGCATCCCCGAGGTTCATCGTCTTGGGCAGAGCCACCGAAAGATCGAAACCACCCCAGGCGTTCAACCGGGTCGTGCCCTTCGCCACCTCGTTGCCCACCGCGTCGCGTAGGCTCCACGGCATCGACTTGATATCCGCGGGAATCGTCAAGGGGCCTGCCTTGCCGGGCTCCTGACGTCGCAACCAGCCCTTGACACGAACGGTTTCGCCCGGTTTGTACAAACCGCGATCGTCGAAGGCGTACCAACGCAGGGCCGCAACGCGCTGCTGTCGACGCCACCCTCCATCATCCCAGCGCCAGAACCGCGCCGGCAGAAACGCGATGTCGTCGCCGACCCGCACCTCGATGCGCCGGGCCGGTGTTGGCCCAAGGTCGAAACGGGCGAGTCCATCGGCGCCGGTCGCCACCGTGGTGCCGGTCCCGGCAAGGCGCACCTTCGCTCCCGGGAGCGGCTTGCCGGTGGCCAGGTCCGTCGCCCAGGCCAGCAGGTCCGTCGGATCGGCATGCACCGAGAGTCCGATGCGGGTGGATTGAATCCATGAAGCACCCCGCACGGTCCGCTCTCCCTCGGGCAACGCCTTGGACCCGAGCACGGCGCTCCAAGTGACGATCACGTTGCCGCGACCATTCACCAGCGCCGCCGACAGGTCCAGCGACGACCGTGTCCACGCATCGTTGTCACCGCCGGGAATCAACGCGCGATCGATCACCACGCGGCCGGGCCAGTTCGCCTTGCCCTCCGGGTTCTCCTGCGCCGTCGTCCACGCCTCCCAGTCGTCGGGGTCGACCGCCCGCACCTGAACCGCGATCCGGCGTAGGTTGACCGATTGGAATTCGATCCGGGGCGGGGCGGCCGGATCCGCCACTTGGAATCCGCCCGGGGGCGGGAGCAGATTCGGCGCCGCCGGCCCCACCTTGAACACCACCGCATCCGACGCGCCCAAGGTCTGGCCATGGATGTCGCGCAGGCGCGGGGAAATCGAGACCGTGTACTGGGTTCGCCCCTTCCGCATTCCGCCCAGGAACAGGTTGTTGCCCTGCACGGTGGGCTCGGAACCCGGCACCTTGGGGGAAACGGTCACCCAAGCCGGGTCGAAGGCTTCGGCGTCGAGCGGGTTGTTGAACTCGATCCGCCACGGATCCTCGGGTCGGCAGGGCGCCTGATCGTTCCAACCACACTGTCCTCGGACCAACTTGAGCGCGGCGTACGTGCGGAACTGGACCAGATGGTCGTTGTCGGTGGTCCGCGGTCCTTCCGCGGAGGGCGCTCCCTTGGGCAGCCGCACCGCCACCCCGATGTCGGCCGGAAGCGGTTCGAGCACGACCACGGCCAGCAGGCGATCGCGGGGAACGTCCCCGGCCGCGGGAATTCCCGGCGCCTTGCCGATTTCCGCCTCGGTGGCGAGGCGCACCCGCGGCTTGACACCGTTCGCAAGCCATTGCAGCCGCCTCGCGAGCGCCGGCGCGTCGATGCGCTGGTCGAACGCCATCCAGACGATCGGGGTGCGGGCAATACCCGGTCCGGCCGGACCGCTCGCGACGACGCGGGGGGCGGGCGTGCGCACCTCCACGGAAACCGGCTCGGCGAGGGTCGCGCCCGACGCGGAACGGGTACCTGCGGGCACCGTCGCACGGAACACCTTGGCCGTCGGCAAGCGCTTGCCCGAACCCGGATCGAACACCACGGTGCGCGTGCCCAGCCAGCGCCAGTTCCCTTCCACCTTCGGCGTCAGTTCGACCGGGGCGACCCGCGAAACGGTGTCCACGGACGAAACCGGCACCATCGGCTGGTTGAACGTAACCGTGATCCGATCGAGCACCGGGACATCGCCTTGGGGTGCGACCCGCACCACGGCGAGCGGTCCCGGATCCACGGCGGGGGGCGTGGCGGGAGCGGGGGGCGGGAACGTGGTGTCGATGGTTCGGCCGGCACGGGGCGGAGGAACGGACTCCTCCCGCACACGGAAATCGGTGGTGTCCTCGGGAACGACCTTCACCGGCTCGAGGCGGGAGAGCAGGCGCTCCGCCTCGGCATCGGAAAGCCGGGTCGCGGGGGCCTCCGGCAGACGTTCCGACGACTCGGTCGCAACGGCGCGCCCTTCGGAAACCCGGAAATCGAGCCCGTCGGGTTTGGGCGGGGTGGTTGGCCCGCTCATCGGAGCGGCCGGGGGCGCGGCGCGCAGCCCGAGCACCCCGGAAACCGCCACCGCAGAAACGGCCACGAGGGCCGACCATTTCCACCGCAATCCGTGTCGCATGCGCGCAATCCTCCCCACGTTCCCCATCGTACGCGGGACGGCGCAACCGTCGCCGTGATCGACGTCACACCCGAAACGGAGACCGGCCGCGTCCGCAAAAGCGGAGACGCGGCCGGCGATCGGTTCACCAGGTCTCGCGGATGCGCTCTAGCAGGCGCTTCGTCGCTTTGATGCCCTCCGGTTCGGAAAGCTTCGACCCCTCGTACTCGATGCCCACGTACCCCGAGTAGCCGGCGTCCTTGACGATCTTCATCATGCGCACGAAATCGGTGTGGATTTCGTCGCCC
>JBJTRZ010000401.1:0-2605 GCA_046076415.1 Armatimonadota bacterium | reverse complement strand
GGGCGCCTCGCTCGAGGAGACGCGCCGCGTGCTCCGCGCGGAATCCGGCTCGGCACTCGATCCCGCGTGCGTCGATGCCGCGTGCGAAGTGCTCCGCGATGGGCGGATTCGCCGCGCAGCCTGACACGCGGAGGTTTCGGACCCCGGTGGGTGGAACGATCCACGCATGGACCCGCTTTTTGCGCCTCGGGTGCGCACCGAACTAACCCGCTCCGTCGATGCTGCCGGAAACTGGCTGCGCAGGGCTGCCTGCCAGTTCGATTTCGCCCGTGCGTTCGCGGCCCTCGTCGATCGGGAGAGCGATTGGCTGCCGACCATCGCGGCCGCCGAATCCTTGGTGCAACGTGTCGACCCTGCGTCTGGGCCGGCCAGTATGGAGGCTGCCGTCCGGGCCGCCGAGGAACTGCTTGCGGAGATCGGTGTCGAAGCGAAGCACTATTCCATCCACTGTGTCGGCCATGGGCACATCGATATGAACTGGATGTGGTCCTGGCCGGAAACGACGTCCACGACCCACGACACGTTCGCCAGCGTGCTCGCCCTTATGCGCGAATACCCCGACCTGACGTATTCGCAAAGCCAAGCGAGCGTTTATGCCTTGATCGAGCGTTTCCACCCGGAAATGTTCGAAGAGATTCGCGCCCGAGTTGCGGAAGGGCGCTGGGAGGTGACCGCGGCGCATTGGGTCGAAGGGGAAAAGAACTACGCTTCGGGGGAATCCCTCGTGCGTCACCTCCTCCATACCCGACGGTGGATCGCGGAGAAATTCGGCCTTTCCCCGACCGATGTCCCGATCGACTGGGAACCGGACCAATTCGGCCATGCCAACACGATTCCGGCGATTCTTTCACGTGCCGGGGTTCGTTTTTATTACGCCTGTCGCCTCGGAGAAGGTTTCGACCATGCCGTGACGGGGGTGTTTCCCCGGCCAAGACTGTTCCATTGGCAAGCGCCCGACGGCAGTCGGGTGCTCGTGAACAAGGAATCCACTTGGTACAACTCCTATGTCAACATTGGCGACAATATCGCCCTGCCCGCGGTCGCGTTCTGGCAGGAAACCCGTTTGCGCGACTGGATGAATGTCTTTGGGATCGGCAACCACGGCGGCGGTCCGACGCGCGTCGAGATCGATTACCTCGTCTCCATGCGCGAGTGGCCGATTTATCCCACGGTCCAATTCGGCACGGCAAAGGGGTGGTACGAAAAGGTCGAGTCCGAAGGGCTTGATCACTTGCCGGTTCTCGACCACGAACTCAACTTCGAGTTCACCGGCTGCTACACCAGTCAGAGCCTGATCAAACAGGCCAACCGATTCGGGGAAAACCAATGTGTCGAAGCCGATGCGCTCACGCTGGTCTCCGGCCTCGATCGTCGGGAACGGCTCCGCGAAGCCTGGATCAACGTTCTATTCAATCAGTTTCACGACATCCTTCCCGGTAGCGGTGTGCGCCAGACGCGCGAGCACGCCACGGCCCTTTTCCAAGAGACCGCGGCCATCGCGGGAGCGGCGAAGCGCGACGCAGGGAAACGGCTTGCGGCGGGAGTCGACACGTGGTCGCTCCTGCCCGACACCCCCGAAGCGCGCGAGGAAAAGGCGCTCGGCAGCGGCGCCAACACGCCCTTCGTCGCCGGAGCCGGCATCGGAGCCATGGAAACCGGGTTTTCCAAATCCAACGGCGGGGGGCGACGTTTCCTACCCTATCTGGTCTGGAACGGATGCGACCATGTTCGGGACGATACGGTGGTGGTCCGCCTGTACGACACGCCGTTCGAGGCCTCCCGAATCGTGGCGCGCGACAGCGAAGGACGCTCGCACCCAACCCATTTCGTGGGGCGTGGCAACGACTGGGGGCATGCCTACATCGACGTGCTGTTCCTCGCCCGGGATGTTCCCGCGTTCGGGTACGCCACCTACGTCCTTTGCGAAGGGGTCGCCGACCACCTGCCTCCGACCCTGTCCGTGGCGACCCGGGATATCATCGAGACCCCATTCCTCTCTATCGCGCCGGATCGTTACTCGGGCGCGCTGACGATTACTGACCTGCGCGTTCCTGGTGCCACGCATACCGTCGGCGATTGGAAATTCGTGGAGGAGCGTCCCCGTGGCATGACGGCATGGGTGCTCGGTGGCACTCCGGACGGTGCGCGGAACTTGATTTCCACCGGCTACCACGTCGATGGCGTGCAGCGGAACCAAGGGACCTATCACCCGCAAGGCGCGGGTTTCGCCTGCCGGATCCATCAACACCTTCGGGTCGCCGGCACCGAAAGCACCGTCCGCCTCACCACGCTGGTGCATGGACTTGCTCCCCGTGTCGAGGTGACCGCCGAGATCGACTGGCGGGAGATCGGTAGCCAAAACCGGGGAATCCCCGGACTCTTCATCGAGAACAGGACCGGGCTCATGCCCGCGTCCGTGCATGCTCGGTACGAGACGCCGTTCGGATCGGTGGTGCGTACCGGTTTCGAGGGCGAAGAGGTGCCGTCGATGCGCTACGCGCACCTCGACGGTCCGGTTTCCGGCGGCGCGCCGGCGGGGGTCACGCTGCTCAACGATTGCAAGTATGGACACGCGGTCTCCGGCGCAGATTTGACCCTGCGGATG
>JBJTRZ010000400.1:0-3052 GCA_046076415.1 Armatimonadota bacterium | reverse complement strand
TTACGCGGAGGGTGTACCGCAATGGCGAGGGCGAGTATTTCATCAACAAGACCGCCTGTCGCCTCAAGGACATCACCGAGTTGTTCCTCGACACCGGGGTCGGGCGCGGCGCGTACGCGATCGTCAATCAGAGCGAGATCGATTCCATACTGTCTGCGCGTCCCGAGGATCGCCGCGAACTCTTCGAGGAAGCGGCCGGAATCAAGAAATATCGGGTTCGCAAGCGCGAGGCGCAGCGCAAATTGGAGAACACCGAATCGAACTTGGTTCGGGTTCGCGACATTCTGGCGGAGATCGAAGGTCAGGTCGATCCCCTGCGCCTTCAGGCCGAGACGGCGTTGAAGCATCGCGATCTCGAAACACGCCTTCGTTCCATCGAGGTCGGAATGCTCGCATCCGACTACCGGAGGTTGCGCGACGAGGTCGCGGAACTGCATCGCGTGTCCGAAACCGCCGCGACCGAGGAGGCGGCACTGCTCGCGGAGTCGGGCACCTTGGAGTCGGGTGCGCAGGATTTGGGGGAGCGCATCGCAGGTGCCGAAACCCGCATGGAGGAGGCGCGTTTGCGTCAGCAGATCGCGCTCAGCCGTGCGGAGCGGATCGAGACTCGGGTAGCGCTCGCGGAGGAACGACGTGCGGGTGCGCAACGTACGCTCGAGACGATCGAAACCGAAATTGTGGAGGCGCAAACGCTTGGTCGCGATCGGGAATCGGAAGCCGAGATGCGGGCCGCCGAGGCGGGGGCGATGGAGGCGGCGCTCGAGGACGCTCGGGTTCGCGGCGCCGCGGCCGAGGCCCTCGTACGCGAAATCGAGCAATCCCTCGAGGAACTGTCGAAATCGCTTGCGGGGAGCGAGGCCGATACGGTTTCGGCGGCTCGATCGTTGGCCCAACGGCGGGTCGAACTGGCCACCTTGCGGGAGCGCATCGCGCGGCGCTCCCGCGATTTGGAGGAGTTGTCGACGCGTCTTGAACGGCGGACCACCGACGTGGAGGCGGCGCGATCGGATTGCGAGGCCCTGCAACGTGCGGTTGCGGAAGCGGTTGCCGGGCATGCGGCCGCGCGTACGGCGGTGTCGGAGCATGCGGAACCTGCGCTGCGCGCCGCGGAGGCGCACCTCCGGACCGCGGTCGACGACCGTGCCGCTGCGGAGCGCCGTCTGGCGGGCGCCGAGTCGCGGCTGCGAGCGCTCGAGGAGACCGAAGCGGCCAAGGAGGGGGTTTTCGCGGGGGTGCGAGCGATTCTCGCCGCCGCGGCGGAAGGGGCCGTAGCCGGTCGTTTCCGCCTGTTCGCCGACGCGATCCGGGTTCCGGCCGAGATCGAAACCGCGATCGAAGTGGCACTCGGGGCTTCCTTGCAGGATATCGTCACCGACTCCGAACGTTCCGCGAAAGCGGCGATCGCGTGGCTCAACGATCAGCGTGCAGGCCGCGCGACGTTCCTGCCGATCGATGCTTTGCGCGATCAACCCGTTCCGGCGTCGCTTCGGTCGGCGAATCGACGTTTTTCGGGTGTTCTCGGTTCCGCGGCGGATCTGGTTTCATTCGACGCGGAGGACGAGCCGGCCGTCCGTGTCCATTTGGCGCGTGTGCTGGTGGTCGATGATTTGGAAACCGCCACGCGGGCCGCCAAGGAGATCGACCGCGATTGGGCGCGTATCGTGACGCTCGGAGGCGAGTTGGTGGTGCCGACCGGGGCGATCACCGGGGGGCGAACGGGCAGGACAGGGCCGAATCTGCTTGGGCGCAAACGCGAGATTTCCGAATTGCGCAAGGCGGTCGCATCGGGGCGCACCGCGGTGGTGGAAGGCGGCGATCGAATCGATCGCCTGCGCGACGAGGAGGCCCGCCTGCGTTTGGCGTTGCGGGAAGCGGAGTCGGGTGTTTTGTCCGCCCGGGATTTGGAGCGGGACACCGAGCGCAAACGTCAGGCGCGGCAGCTCGAACGCGATCGCTTGGAAAAGGATGTCCAGGTGGTCAGTGACCGCCGGGAGCATCTGGTGGGCGAGGCGGAAATAGACGCGCGCGCCGAACAGGCATTGGCGGAGGCCATCGCCGCGGCCGATCGCGACGACGAGGGCGCCCAAGCGACTCGCGAGGACTGGCTGCGTCGTCAGGAGGAACTCCGGATTCGGCGCGACGAGGCGCGCGAAACGTGGTCGGCGGTACGTACGGAGGCGGCTTCCTTGCGGGAGCGGCACGCGGCGTTTCTTCGGGAAGTCGGAGGAGCGCGGGCCGATGCGGGCAGGGCGCAGGCCCGTGCGGCGGAATTGCGGAGACGGGCGGAGGAAGCCACTCGGGTGCTCGATGTCGAGGCGGGTGTTTTGATCGAATGCGACCGGGAGCGAGAATCCGCGGCTTCGGCCGTTCGTGACGCGACGCACGAGGTCGAGACCCTGCGTGAACGTCGCCAAGCGTTGGTGGCCGAGAACTTCCAGCTCTCCGAACGGGTGAAATTGTTGCGGCGCGCCGTCGATACCGCCCGGGAACAAGGTCAACAGGCGAAAGTCCGCGCCGCCCGCGTCGAGACCCAGGCGGAGTCCGTGGCGCAACGCTTGCTCGAGGAATACGAACTTCACCCCGACAGTGCGCTGGCGCTCACGGGGGGCGAACCGGTCGAGCGCGACATCGCCCTTGAAATCGGGCGTCTACGGCGGGAAATCAAGTCGTTGGGTCCGGTGAATCCGGCGGCGATCGAAGAGTTCGAACGGGTTTCGGAACGGCACCAGTTCCTTTCGGGTCAACGTTCCGATCTCGATGAAGCCCGGGCACGTTTGCTCGAGGCGATTCAGGAGATCGACGAGTCCACCCGCGGGGTTTTCCTCGAAACCTATTCGAAGGTCGGGGAGAGTTTCGGCCACCATTTCACCCGATTGTTCGGGGGCGGGACGACGGAGCTGGTGCTGACGCAGCCGGACGATTTGCTCGAAACCGGCATCGACATCATTGCCCAGCCCCCCGGGAAGCGTCGCCAAAATCTGGCGTTGTTGTCGGGAGGCGAGCGCGCGCTCACCGCCACGGCACTGCTCTTCGCATTCCTGGATGTGCGTCC
>JBJTRZ010000399.1:0-12432 GCA_046076415.1 Armatimonadota bacterium | reverse complement strand
TGGGAGCGTCGGCGGGAAGGGGGCGGTCGGGGCGCGGGCCATATTCGAACGCGAGGGAGCCGGGGGCCGCGACCGGATGGGGGCATGCGTAGTCGTGGGCGGTGAGCACCGCTCCGGAGGCGAGGCGCACCGCGAATTCGTCGCTCTCGATCGCGACGCGTCGTCGGTTGTGCGTGAACGCGGTGGTGGTCCAGGTGGCGCCACGGCGGGCGAAATGCCGGGAGAGGGAGCCCGCGGCGAGGTGGGTTTGCGCGAGGATGCTTGTGGACATGGGGAGTTCAAACGTCGGTGGGCAGGGCCGCGGAGCTGATCCATCCGAGGTCGACGCCGGCGGCGTAGCAGTGTTCCTGGATTTGTCCCACGTGCACCGCGAGGTGCCGTAGGTTGAGCAACATGTGCTCGATTTTGGGCATGGCGTACCAGTCGAAACCGGAGTCGGACTGGGCCGGGTCGACTCCGTCGAGGGTGGAGGGGATCCGGGCGCGCAGATCGTCGCAATATTCGATCAGGGCCGCCCGTTCGTAGGGCACGACGGGTTTGGGATCGGGCGTTTCCCACAGGTCCATCGCGTCGTCCTGATGGTGTTTCCACGGGGCGAATGTCGCCATGGACGGTTGGGAGTAAAGGTCGGCGAAGAACAGCGCATGGTAGGCGATGCGCCACACGGGACGTGGTCCGTTTTCGGCGAACCAGACCGCGTCGGGGCACCGCTCGATCGATTGGCGGAGCATGTCGATGGCGGCGATGAGTTGCCGGGCGAGGTGGGGGCGCAGGTCCATGCGCCATCGTACTGCCCCGCGTGCAGGAGGTGCCCGGGAGTTTGCCGGGAACCCCACCGCGTCCGATGTAGAATTGCGGGATGATCCCGGTTTGTCCAAGGGGGGCGTATGCCGCCCAGTGATCCTTCCGGCGCGGAGCCGCTCGGCGGCGCGGTCCCGCGGGTTGCCTTGGTCACTCCGCTGCACAACAAGGCACCGTATGTTGCCGAAATGATCGCGTCGGTGAGGGCGCAAACGTTCACCGATTGGCACTGGGTGATCGTCGACGATGGCTCGACCGATGATTCGTTCGCGGTGGCGTGCGCTGCGGCGGCGGGCGACCCGCGCATTCGGTGCATCGGTCAGGCGAACGCGGGGGTGTCCGCGGCGCGCCTCGCGGGCTTCGAGGCGACGGAACCGGGATCGGAGTATGTGCTGTTTCCCGATGCCGACGACTTGCTCGAGCCGGAAATGCTGGCTGCGCTGGTGGCGGCGCTCGACGCCGACGAAACCGCGTCGATGGCTTATGTGTCGTACCGGGCGATCGACGCGGACGGGCGGCCGCATCCGATGGAGTACCCGAGGTATTGGGTGCCCTGTGGGCCGTTCGCCCGGCAGCGCGACGGGGATGCGGGATGTATGGCGCTCGAGGGCATTGTCGCCTGGGCGCCGGTGATCGAACCTGCGGGAATGATGCGCCGTTCGGTGTTCGTGGCGGGGCCCGGGTGGGACCGCCATCTCGGGCAACACGGCGAAGGCGTTTTGCTCTTCGGCTATTGCGCGTTGCGCGGCCGGGTGGCGCATGTCGACCGGCCGCTGTATCGGTACCGGCGCTTTCCCGGGCAGAGCTCCTCGATCGGCGAGCGGGTCGCGGTTCAGGAGAGGAAGACTTACTGGCAACTCCACGAATGGCCCGGGGATGCTGTGGATCGCGCGCGGATGCGGCGTGCGCTGCGGTTCGGGGCGGGTGCGGTGCTCGGTTCGGTCGCGATGCGGTCCGGATTGGGGATGCTGCGGTCGGGCCGGTTTGCGCGCGGCGCGCGCCTTTGGTGCGCGGGGGGTGCGCGGTGCTTGGCGGCGGCGCTGCTCCCGGGGTGGTTCCTGCGCCGGTGTGTTCGGGAGTGGCGTGCGGACTTTCGCGCGCGAGGAATCCCATGGGAACCCTGCCGCGCACGGGGTGGGATGGTGGCCAACGACGAAGACGGTACGCCTCGATAACAGGGCATCCAGCGGTGTTGTTGGAGGCGTGTCCAAGACCGCGACTTTGACCGTCAACAAAAAAAAGGAACGGCCATCGCCCGCTTACCGGCCCGATGCGGGATGCGGGCGATTACGATGGCGGTTCGTTTTCCTTATTCGCCGAAATACTTGTTTTCGGAGTTTCACGGAAACGGCGTGCATTGCTGCTTGCAAAATGCTTAATGTCGTGAAATCATTTCCCTTAAGCATCGTGCGACGCGGTTTCGGCTCGGCGGATCGGGGGATGCGAACACGGTGCAAGCCGTGTGCGCACCAACGCTCCACCCCTCGAAACATTCATTTATGAAAGTCGTGCCGCACCGATCCCTCGGGATCGGCGTCGCGGTGCGCACCGACGGACGGCCCTTCGAGGCCGACCGGCCGGCGCAAGGAGAGGTGCCTGGAGCGCCGCTGCGGCGAACCTGGTTTGTCGTGGCGGATCGAAGGGCATCATGTTGAATCAGGAGGCTCCTATGCAGTCATCGAAAGCGCCCCGCGCGTTCACCCTTATCGAACTTCTAGTCGTTATCGCGATTATCGCCATCTTGGCGGCCATCCTCTTCCCGGTCTTCGCCCAGGCGCGCGCTTCGGCCCGCCAAGCGTCCTGCCTTTCCAACACCAAGCAGGTCGGCCTCGCGTCCATGATGTACGCGCAGGACTACGACGAGACCCTGCCGCGCATGGACAACAACGGATCCTGCCTCTACGGCCAGTCCCCGTGCTCCACGCCCGACTGGGCTGACTTGTCGCTCGCTCCCGGCGCGTCCGAGGCCGAGCAAATCAAGAATTCGGAAATCGGCTTCTTCGCGGTGCTCCAGCCCTACATCAAGTCGAACAAGATCGGCTACTGCCCCGAGATCGGCGACTCGAAGTGGTCCTCGATCGTGTCCGGCGGCTTCGGCATCGAATGGGGCGGCCCCTACGACAAGCGCAAGGAAATGGTCTACCAGGGCATGCTCGGGCAGATGGCCATCTCCCTGAACGTGGTCGACTGGGGCTGGGACGGCGCGCCCGACACCGCCAAGGGTCGCCTCGCGGCCATCGCCCGCCCGGCCGAGAACATCATGTTCACCGCCGAATCGGCGTGGGGATGGACCGGCGAGCACAACCTCGGCCTTGGAAACGGCGCCGTTTGGGCGGCCGGCGAGGACGGAAGCCCCTGCGGTGGCGGCGATGGCTGGGTGTGGTTCCGCCACAAGGGCGAAACGGCCAACTACTACGGCTACTCCTCCAGCCCGTCGAAGAACCCGAACAAGCGCGGTTTCGCGAACATCGGCTTCTGCGACGGCCACGTGAAGGCGCTCAAGCAGGGCCAGCTCAACTCCTGCGCCTACGATGCGTCCCGCAACGCGTACTACTTCCCCTACTGGGAGACCCGCTTCTAAGCGAAGCACAACCGCCGCCCGGCGCCTCGCGCGCCGGGCGGTCCTTTTCCCCATCCCCAACGCCCGTGGAGACGGAGGGCCGCAAGCCCCGGTCGCTCCGCGGGTTTTCAGGTGAAAATCCATGAAATACCTCGTGCCCCTCACTCTCGCCGCCACGCTGGCCCTCGGGCTCGCCGCCGGCTGCAGCAAGGCGCCGGATCCCAGCGAGGATGCCGCGCCGGTCAAGGGAATCCCGCCCGGCGGCCCGCCCCCGGATGCCGCCAAGCCGCGTGGCCCCTTCGACGGCATGCCCGACAATATGGCCAAGGGCCCCCTCGGCAAGCGCGGTGGTCGCGCCGCGGCCCCGGGTGCCGCTCCCGCCGGCGCTCCCGCCACGGGTCAATAAACTTTCGGCCGCGGTTTCGGAGGTGAATCCCCCGAAGCCGCGGCCCCCCGCCGTGCGCCCATGCCGTCCATTCCCGCCCTTCGCGTCGCGCACGCCGTCCTCGGCGCCTCGGCACTGATCGTCCCCCTGCTGGCGCTTGCCGGCTGCCGGGGGAAAGCCGCACCCCCTCCCGCCGCCGTCGTGACGGGCAAACCCGTCGCCATCCAGCCCCTCCGTGGCAAGGGCGACCTGCCCGCGGATGCCGCGCCGCTGGTCGACCAAGGCCTCGCCGCCGTTCAGGCCAAGGATCTGCGGACCGTCTCCCAGGTCGTGACGGCCCTCGCGCCCCGCGCCGCATCCTCCGCCGATCTCGCGGAACGACTCGCCACCATCTGCCGAGCCGCCGGTCAAGTCGATCTGGCCTGGAAGTTCGCCCGACTCGCCGTTTCCGTCGCACCCGACTCGCCCAGCGCCCTGCTCGTGCTTTCGGTGGCCGAAACCGACCTCGACTGGATCGCGGCGGTGCCCGAACGTCTCAAGCAAATCAAAAAGCTCGCACCGTTTTCGGTCGAGCCCCGCCTCGCGCTCGCGACCAATCTGCAGGCCGCCGATCAGCTCAAAGCGGCCGAAACCGAGTACCGCGAACTCATCGCCATGGATCCGGACAATCCCGCCGGCTATGGCATGCTCGCCAACAACCTTTACATGCAGGAGCGCTACGACGACGCGCGAGCGGCCAACGTGGAGGCCGCCAAGCGGGGCGGGCCGGGGAATCCGGCGGTCTGGGTGCTGGGGGCCCGCATCGACCTCGATCAGGCGGAGGCCGATCCGAAGGCCGACCCGAATCGACGCAAGGACGCCCTGGCGGCGCTCGAGGCCGGATGCGCGCATCAACCCGTTCCCGCCGCGCTCTTCCTGCTGGGCACCGCGCGCGAGGCCGACGGCGACCTCAAAGGCGCCCGCAAAGCGTTCGAGGCCGCCTACACGCTGATGCCCGACTACCCGCGGCTGCGGCCCCGCCTGGGTCGGTTGCGCATTCGCCTCAAGGACGTTCGCGGCGGGGAACAATTGCTCGCCGAGGAGCGCAAGGCCGCCGAAGGACGCGACGCACTCCGTCGATTGGTGAACGTGAGCGGCGCGGACCTCAAGGACCCCGAGCTCCACCGTGCGGTCGCCAAGGAAGCCGACAAACGGCGCATGGTCGCCCGCGCCCGCCTGGAATGGCAACTCGTCGCACTACTCGCGCCCGGCGATACCGAGGCGAAGAACCGCCTTGCGGCCTTGATGCCCGGGGTTCCCGACGTGCCCATGCCGGCGACGTTTCCCTAGGACCGTCCTCCGAACGCGCTGCGTTTCCCCGGCTCCTCCACGAGGGTGTAGCGGCCCGGGACCACACCGCGCACGCGCTGCACGGCGCCCGATGGCCAGCGCACCTCCACATCCACGGGGCCGGAGTGGTCGCCCAGCCCGATCAGCACCCGCGGATCGCTCGCCGACAGGTAGGAGCCGTCGGAGTGCGCATGGCGCACGCGTTTCGATCCCGCCACGGTGACCGTGGCCACGGCCCCGGTGCCGTCGCGGGGAGAGCGGTTCCCCCGCAGGACCAGCCCCACCCAGTTGCCGGCCTTCGGGTGGCGATTGAGCAGGATGTGCGCGGAGCCCTCGCTGTCCACCAGCACCAGATCGATCCGACCGTCGTTGTCGATGTCGCCCGCGGCAAGTCCCCGTCCCACGATCGGTTGGGTGAACATCGGGCCGGCCTGCGCGGTGGCATCCTCGAACGTTTTCCCATCCACGTTGCGCAGGAGCTGGCTGGGCTGGCGATAGTTTTCGTTCGCCTGCACGTCCCGCACATTGTCCATCACGTGTCCGTTCGTGGTGGCGATGTCGAGCAGGCCGTCGTTGTCGATATCGACGAAACGCATGCCGAAGGTGACGTACGGTCGGGTGGGGGTCGCGAGGCGCAGGGCCGTGGCGCGGTCCTCGTACAAATCGCCGCCGTCGCCGTGGTAAAGCGACATCGGTTCGCCCGCGAACGTCGCCACGGCCAGATCGAATTTCCCGTCGTTGTCGACATCGCCCCAGTCGATCCCCATGCCTCCGTGCAGTTTGCCATCGGCATCGTAGGCCGTGCCGGAGCGCGGTCCGATGTTTTGAAACCGGGTTCGAGGGCCACCAGACGCCACGAGCAAGTCGCCCGGCGCCTCGTCGTTGGCGATCGCGATCCGTGGTTTTCCATCGCCTTCGGTGTCGACGATCGCGATGCCGAGGCCGCGGCCGCTGGTGGCGAATCCGCTCGCCGCGGTGATGTCGACAAAACGACCGTCGCCATTTCCCCGGAACGCCTTCGCGGGAAGCGGGGTGTAGGAGCGCGGCCCGCACGCCGCGTACACCGTTTTTCCATCAACTCCCTGGAAGTCGCAGAGTTCGCGGATGCCTTGATCCTTGCCGTACCGGACATAGTTGGCCACCACCAGATCCAGCACACCGTCGCGGTCGAGGTCGGCGAACGCGGCCGCGGTGCCCCAGGGCTGCGCCGGGATTCCGGAAAGCGGGGTGATATCGACGAATCTGCCGCCGTCGTTGCGCCACAGCGCGCCCGAGCGATATCCGCTCAGGTAGACATCCGGGTAGCCATCGTTGTCGAAGTCGCCCACCGCGCATCCTTGGACGGGTTGGGTCAGGGCCGGCAAGGCTCCGGGTGGCCGTGTGAATCCGCCCTTGCCGTCGCCGCGGAAGCACTGAACCGGGTCGCCCACGAGCATCAGGTCGAGATTTCCATCGCCGTCGAAATCCGCGAGCGCCGCGCCGTTGCCGATGGTTTGCCGTAGCCCGAGGGGGCGGGTTCCCGGGATGCGAAAGACATGGTTGGCCACGTCGGTGCGACTCGTGATGTCCTCGAACCAGCCGGCGATTGGGCGGTCGGCACGGGGGGTGGGGCGGGGCGCGCACCCGGCCGCGAGTACGGTGAGCAGCAGTCCGGCGGCGGGGGCTGAGGGGCGCATGGCCGAGCATTCCCGACGGTGGGTGCCGGTTCCTCCCCGGGGCCGGCCGGGCTACCCGGACGGAGTGCGGGAAGGCGCTTGTGGTAGAATGCGTGCGTTCGCGCGGGCGTAGCTCAATGGTAGAGCTCCTGCCTTCCAAGCAGGTGGCGTGAGTTCGATTCTCATCGCCCGCTTCCCAAACCCTCCACGGTGGAGGGTTTTTTCTTTTCCGTGGGATCGCCCTGTGGGATCAACGGGTCCGGAGGCGGAGAATTTCCGCGTCGAGTTCCTTGCGGAAGCCCTCGGAATTGAACGGCGGGGTGTCCGGGATTTTGGCGCGCGCCTTCAGCAGCAGATCCGCCGCGCGCTGGGCGTTGTTGGCTTGGGAGAACAAAAACCCGGCGTCGAGGAGCACCGTGAAGTCCTCCTCGTTCGTGGCGCGGAGCAATTCCTCCATGACCACCGTGCCCCGGGCGGTCTCTCCGCTTTGGGTCGCGATCGTCGCGTAGGCTCCCACGAAACTTCGTTCGGCAGGCAGGGTGCACAACCGCCGGATTTCCAAACGCCACCGCTCGGGATCGTCTTCCGCCAGCCAGTTCAGGCGCAAACGGCGTGCCTGGGTGGATATTCCCGCGTCGCTGCCGGCGATCAGACGGGTCAACAGGACTTCCGCGCGGGGTTTGTCGCCTTTCCGGCGCAGCGCGGCGGCTCGGGCAAGTTCGGCTTCCCCTGAGGTTGCCCGGACGGCCGCTTAGGCCTCCGAGGCGAATGCGCGCAGCGTCGCCATCCGTGCCTTCGACACTTCCCATTTGCCGGCGAGCAAGGCCGCGAGCGGCGTTTCAAGTTGTTCCGGATGGCCGATCCACTGGACAATGCCGTCGCGCACGACGATGGTCGCCGGGATTCCCTTCAGGCGCGCCGCCCGAAACCGGGTCGAGACCATCCCGTCGTCGAACCCCGCGTATCCGAGGGCATAGGGTTGCCCGGAAGCCGTTGTCGAGACGTAGCTGTCGAGCACGTTTCGTTCGTCGTGTTCGAGGATGAAAATCCCGAGGAATGTCGCGTTCCGGTGGCGCCGTGCGAGCGTGGCGAGGTGGGGCATGACGGCGCGGCAGGGCGCGCACCAGGTGGCTTGGAATTCGATCACGTAGGTGCCGCGTGGTTCCAAGCGACGCACGGGTTTACCCTTCAACCAGCGCCGTACGGCGAGCGCCGGCGCGGGATCACCCGGCAGCAGGGTCGGGCGCGCGGGAGATTTCGGCGAATTGGGTCCTTGGAAATGCACGGCGTATCCTACACCAAGCCTGGTTCGCCGAGCCGTTGGCGGGGCGGTACAACAAGGGATCGGCGCGACGCGCGCCTTGGGGGAGGGTGTCCGATGGGCTGCGAAGTGGTGCCGGTGATTCCGGTGCGGGATGTCGATGCCGTGGTCGCGTGGTTCGTGGACGTTCTGGGATTCACCGAGGACTTTCGCTGGAAGGAGTACGCGGGGGTCCAACTCGACGGCGCGCGGGTCCATATCAACGGTTTTTCCGGCCCGGAGGATCGGGTCGGGAAATCGCAGGCCTATTTCTTCGTTCCCGATGTGGATGCGGTGTGGGCCCGGGTGGTGGCCGCCGGGGGCACGGTCGACCATCCGATCGGCGATCAGGAATACGGAATGCGCGATTTCTCGGTCCGCGATGCCGACGGAAACCGTTTCACCTTCGGCACCGAGGTCGCCGCGGCGACGGACGGTTGATCGCGGACTTCGCCGCTCGGGGGCCTCGTGGCGCGCGTTTCGGTTGAGCCGGTGAGCGAAGCAGCGGCCGCGCCTCGTGGCTGGCGCGCGTTCCCGGGGATCTTCATCGTGTTCCTGCGTCTCGGCCTCACCGCTTTCGGAGGGCCGGTGGCGCACCTCGCGTATTTCCACGCGGAACTGGTGCGGCGCCGAAAGTGGCTCGCGGAAGCGGCCTACGCGGATCTGGTGGCGCTGTGCCAATTCCTGCCGGGGCCGGCCAGCAGTCAGGTGGGTATGGCGATCGGGTTGGTCCGTGGCGGATATCCCGGCGCGTTCGCGGCGTGGCTTGGCTTCACGCTGCCCTCGGCCCTCGCGATGCTTTCCGCGGGCGTCGGCTTGGCCCGCTTCCACGACCGGATCCCGCCCGGCGCACTGCACGGCGCCAAGGCGGTGGCCGTGGCGGTGGTGGCGCATGCGGCGTGGGGAATGGCGAAGCCCCATCTCCGCGATGCACGGCGCATGGCCCTCGTTGCGGTCTGCGCCGGAGCCACGTTGGCGTTTCCCCTCGTTCCCGTGCACGCGGCGCTTCTGGTCGGCGCGGCGGCGATCGGGTTTTTCTGGATCCGCCCGACCGGACTGCCGTCGGCCGAACCGCTGCCGCATGGTCTGCGGCGCCGGGACGCCGTGGGGTTCCTGGTCGCCCACGGCGCGATGCTGATCGTGTTGCCGGTCCTGGCGGCCGGGTTTCCCCGGGGTGGCATGCCGATGGTGGACACCATGTACCGCACGGGTTCGCTGGTGTTCGGGGGAGGCCATGTGGTGTTGCCGCTGTTGCGGGCGGCGGTCGTGCCGAGAGGGTGGATCGACGGCGACGTGTTCCTGGCGGGGTACGCGGCGGCGCAGGCGGTTCCCGGCCCCTTGTTTTCGTTCGCCGCGTTCCTGGGCGCCACCATGAAGGAGGGGCCAACGGGGTGGATCGGGGGCGTGGTGGCGCTCGTTGCGATGTTCCTGCCGGGGTTCGCGGTGGTGGCCGGTGCCCTGCCGTTTTGGGAGCGCCTCCGTGTGCATGCGCGGGCCCAGTCCGCGATCGCGGGGGCGAACACGGCGGTGGTGGGAATGCTGGTGGCCACGCTCGTGCACCCGATCGGCTCGTCGACCGTGCACGGCGGATGGGATGTCGTGGTGCTGGTTGCCGCCGGCATCGCGCTGGGAACGGCGAGAATGCCGGTCTGGTCGATCGTGCTGCTGGGCGGTTTGCTCGGGGCGGGCGTGGAGGCGATTCGCCGCTAGGCTCGGGCGGACGCTGGGATCCGTCGCTTCGCCGCTAGGCTCGGGCGGACGCAGGGATCCGTCGCTTCGCCGATTCCCCGACATCCCGTCGATGGTACGTTCGCGCCATGGCCTCGCGCGATCAGGGTTTGAACCAGGCCGGAACCGCCCTGCGCGAGGCACGCCCCGATGGCACGGCCGATATCGCCTTCGGCCTCGCGTTCTCGGAGGGCATGCGCCGTTTCGGTCGAGCCGTGTCCGGGCCGCTGGTTTTGGTCCTCCTCGGCGCCGCCGCCCTGTCGGGCGCGCTGGGCGACCGGACCGGTGCCGCCATCGTCGCCGCGATCGTGTTCGTGGGCGCCGTGCTCGACATGGTGCAGTCGGGCCGTGCGGAGATGGCCGCCCGACGATTGCGGGAGCATACCGCTCCCCGCGCCGAGGCGTGGCGTTCCGGTGCCTGGAGCACGGTTCCGGTGGAGGCTCTGCTTCCCGGCGACCGCGTCCGCCTGCGACCGGGCGACATTGTCCCCGCCGATGTGGTGCTCCGCGTGGCCGATCGATTGGAGGTCGACGAAGGGGCTTTGACCGGCGAATCATCCCCTTCGGCCAAGGGCGCGACGGTGGCGGGCGAGCCGGAGGGCGGTGCGAACACCGCGCTCAAGGGCACGGTGGTGCTTTCCGGATCCGGCGAGGGCGAGGTGCGCGCGGTGGGCGGTGCGACCGCTTGGGGGCGCATCGAGGCGCAACTCTCGGGAGCCCGCACCGCGACGGCGTTCGAGCGCGACATGGAACGGCTCGCGGGTTTCCTCCTGCGCACCGTGGCCGCGCTGGTGGGCATCGTGGTGGTGGCGGGTGCGGTTTCCGGTCGGGACCCGTTGCAAACAGTGCTCTTCGCCGTGGCCGTGGCCGTGGGCTTGACCCCGGAGTTTCTTCCGATGGTGACCGGAGTCGCCCTCGCCGCCGCGTCGCTGCGCATGGCGCGCCGCAAGGTCCTCGTGCGCCGTCCATCGGCCTCGCTGGACCTCGGGGCGATGCGTATCCTGTGTTCGGACAAAACGGGAACCCTCACGCGGCCGGGAATGCGTATCGTGGGCTGGACGGAGCCGGACGGGGTTTCGGTTTCCCCCGGCGTGCTCGCGTGGGCTCGCCTCAACAGTCGCTGCCAATCCGGGGTGCGCAATGCGGTCGACGATGCGGTGCTCGGGTTGCCGATCCAGGAGGGCGAACCCGACCTCGCGGGCGCCGTGGAAGTGAATGAAATCCCGTTCGCGTTCGAGCGACGGTGCATCTCCGTCAGCGTGGATTTGCCCAATGGCCGGCATGCGACCGTGGTGAAGGGGGCGCCCGAAGCCGTGGTGCCCCGGTGCGCGGCGGTGGGGGATGCGGAGCATCCGATGGACGGCGGTGCCCGTGCGCGGATCGAGTCGGTGGTCGAGCGCGCCGGCGAGCGCGGCGTGCGGGCGCTTGCGGTGGCCGTGGCGATCGACCGGGAGCCGGGGGGCTTGGTTTTGATCGGATTCGTCCTGTTCGAGAACGATCCGCTCCCGGGTGCCGCCGATGCGCTGGAGCGGTTGGTGCGCGACGGCATCGAGGTCAAGATCCTGACGGGCGACAGCGAAGTGCTGGCGCGCAGCCTGTGCCGTGCGGTGGGTTTCGAACCGGGACGCATCGTGCTTGGCGAGGAGGTGGATCGCTGCGACGACCGTGCGCTCGCGGCACTTGCCAAGCACACGCGACTTTTCGTGCGGATGTCGCCCACGCAGAAGAGCCGCGTCCTGCGTGCGCTGCGCGAGCACGGCGCCGTGGTCGGATTCCTCGGCGACGGCATCAACGACGCCCCGGCGCTGCGGGCGGCGGATGTGGGAATATCTGCGGCCGACGCCACGGATGTGGCGCGCGCGACCGCGGACATCCTGCTGCTCGAGCACGATCTCGCCGTGCTCCACGAGGGCGTGATCGAGGGACGGCGCGCCTGCGCGAACATCGTCAAATACCTTTTGATGAACGTTTCCTCGAATTTCGGAAACATGTTGTCGATGGCGGCCGCGACCTGGGTCCTGCCGTTCCTGCCCCTCCTGCCGTCGCAAGTCCTGCTCAACAACTTCCTGTACGATCTCACCCAGGCGGCACTGCCCGCCGACCGGGTCGATCCGGCTGTCCTCCGCTCGCCGGCTCGGCAGGACCTGTCGCGGGTCCGTCGGTTCATGTGGATCGCCGGACCGATCAGTTCCGCGTTCGACGCATTGATGTTCCTCGGGCTGCGCCGCTGGCTCCACGCAACCCCGGCGGAGTTCCGCACCGCCTGGTTTCTGGAAAGCCTGGCATCCCAGGTCCTGGTCGTATTGGTGATCCGGACGCGAGGACCCGTTTGGAAATCGCGGCCCCCTCGTGTGTTGGCGGCGACCCTCGTCCTGGTGCTGGGCGTTGCCGCCGCGCTTCCCTGGACGTCCGCCGGGCGTGGACTCGGATTCGTTCCACTGCCGGGATTGTGGTTCGTGGTGCTCGCCGGGACGACGCTTGCCTATTTGGGGACGATCGAAGTCGTCAAACGGCGCGTGCCCGCGGCGTAGCGCCGATGGAGGGCACCGCCCACCGGGTCAAACCCATTCCGAACGGGCATCGAGCCATCCCGGAAGTGCGCCCGCCCGGCGCAGGGTTTCGATACGCACGCCGGCGAGTACGGCCGTCAGGCCCACCACGGCGGCGGTGGCCG
>JBJTRZ010000398.1:0-6674 GCA_046076415.1 Armatimonadota bacterium | reverse complement strand
GACCGAACCACTTCGGCGCGGCGCAGTGCCGCCAAAAGTTGTTCGAGAAATTGTTCCGGAATGGCTTGGCGCGCCGCGATCTCCCGCGCCTGCACCGGACCCGAGCCCGCATGGGAAGCCAAATCCAGCACGACCCGCAGGCCGTAATCTTCCTTCGCAGTGAAATTCAACGGTGAAATCCCTAATTCCGATAGGTATTCTGTTGTTTAAGTGTACCAGTCGCGAAATGGCTCGGCAAGAGGGGCAACACCGTCCTTCGACCGTGCCGGAGGTACACTTCGGTCATGCCCAATCCATCCCCCTTCGCCCTGCTTTCCCTTTTTGCCTTCGGCGCGATTCCCGGTGCCGGAGATCCCCCGCGCACGGGGGGCGACGCATTTTCCGATTGGCGCGGAGATGCTCCCGGAGTTCGCCGGAAAATTACCGTGAAGGACCTTCCGCAACCCTACGCGAGTCCGTCGGTCGACAACGGTCCCCGCATCGTGCCGAGGCCCGACGGTGCGTGGCCCAAGGCGCCCGAGGGTTTCGTGGTGACGCTTTTCGCACGGGATCTTCGCAACCCGCGGGTCGTGCGAACGGCTCCAAACGGCGACCTCTTCATCGCGGAATCGGGGCCTGGCCGCATTCGGATCCTGCGCGATGCCGACCGGGATGGACGGCCGGAAGTGGATCGCGTGTTCGCCTCGGGACTCAATCTTCCCTTTGGAATCGCGTTTCGAACCGATGATACGGGTAGGTCGTGGGTCTACGTGGCCGAGACCAACCGCGTGGTGCGCTTCGCCCATGGCGACGGGGAACCGACCGCCAACGCCGAACCCGAGGTCGTGGTCGCCGATGTCCCCGGTTTCGGCAGACTCAGGGGCGGCGGGCACTGGACGCGCGACATCGATTTCTCGAAGGATGGCAAGACCCTTTTCGTCAGCGTCGGTTCGATTTCCAATGTCGATGATCCGGAAGTGAATCGGCTCGAGGAACGCCGTGCCACGATACTCGCCTACGATGCGGACGGGCGCAACGAGCGGATCCACGCGTCGGGAATCCGGAATCCCGTCGGGCTGGCGGTGGATCCACGCACGGGGGCGCTGTGGACTTCCGTGAACGAACGCGATGGACTTGGCGACCATTTGGTCCCGGATTACATCACGAAGGTGGTGCCCGGCGGATTCTACGGTTGGCCGTGGTTTTATCTCGGGGGCAACCAAGACCCGCGACACGCCGGGAAAAAGCCCGAACTGCGCTCGAAGGTGATTGTCCCGGACGTGCTGCTGCAGTCCCACTCCGCGTCGCTCGATTTGGTGTTCTACTCCGCGGACCGATTTCCCAAGCGGTTCCGTGGAAACCTGTTCGCCTGCGAGCACGGGTCGTGGAATCGCGCGCGGCGAACCGGATACAAGGTGGTCCATGTTCCGCTCCGTCGCGGAAAAGCCACCGGCGAATACGAGGACTTCCTTACCGGATTCGTGGTCGATGACCAATCGGTCTGGGGGCGGCCGGTCGGCGCCACGGTCGGAGGGGACGGTGCGCTCTACATCGCCGACGACGGATCGAATTCGATCTGGCGGGTCGAGTGGGTGGGGGAGGGCAAGGTGCAAAAAACGCCGTCCAGCCCCGCCACGCCGCGGTGACGCCCGCCAAACAACGGTCTCAGCGCCAACGCGCGGCGGTACGCTCCAAGGTGGCCGCCGCGATGGCGCTGGTTTGCTGGAAGACGGAGTAAAAGGCGGCCTCGCGCAGCAGGCGCTGGGCGGGTTTGCCCGCGATCATTCCGTTTCCAGCGGCCGACACCACGGCGGCCGTGGCCGTGTCCACCGCAAGTTGGATCGCTTCCGTGCGCAATCGCAAACGCTCTCGGTCGGGGAGGTCGCCGCCCGTTGCCAGTTCACCGAGCACCGTTCCACGAATCTGGTTGCGGCGAGCAAACAGTATGTCCCACGCTCCCTCCGCATCGGGCAATCCACGCTGTTTCGACAAGGATCTTCCGAGCGCGCAGGCGGCACCCGCCACGCCGCTCAGGGGAGCGATCGTTTTGAGCAGGTTGGAACGATCTCCCTGCGAGAGCTCCTCGGGGGATGCCACGCGCAGGACCGCGTCGTCCGGAACATGAACCCGATCCAGTTGAACGGCAACGGTGCGGCTCGCCTGCATCGCCGCCAGACGCAACGGGTCCGACGGTATGCACCCGGGCGTGGAACGGGTTTCCACGACGCCGTACCAATGTCCGCCCTCGGAGGTGCGTGCGCCCACGATCATGGCATCGAGGATCGGCCAACCCGTCACCCACGGCGCCGTCCCCGAAACTTCCCAGCCTCCATCGACCCGCACTGCGCGCACCACGGGCTCGGGGCGACGCAGATGTCCGAACGCCACTCCCATCCATCGCCGGCCGGCGAGCAGGTCGTCGAGCCAGCGGTCCCGCAGGGCCGGATTGGGGGTTGCCGCGATCTGTCCGGTGGCACCGATGTGCTGCACCAGAATGAACCACGTGGTGCCGCATGCGGCCGAAAGGGCTTCGTGGAACCGCCAAAGGTCGTCGGCGGGCAACGCGGATCCGTAGCGATTGCTGTCGACCCCAACCGACGCGCACCCCGCATCGGCAAGCGTGCGCAACGAACGTTCGGGAAACAGGTCGCCCTCGTCGATCGCGTCCGCCCAGGGCGCGATCTCCCGCCGAAACAGGTCCTCCCAATCGGTCAGGCGCGATTCAATCGATCCGGGCATCGTCGCGTCACACCCGCAGCACGATCGGAAGGATCACGGGGCGATGACCGGTTCGCTTGTCGAAGAACTTCTTGAGCGCCAGCCGGATTTCGTTTTGGAGCGCCTCCGTGGATCGAGGCAGGGTCGCATCGTCGGCCTCGGGTTCCGGGGAATCGCCCGGCGCAAGTATGTCTTCGATCAACGCGGTGGCATCGGCGAACAGATCGGCCGAGTGGTCGATGTAGACGACCCCCCGCGATGCGAATTCAGGCCCGCCCACGAGTTCGCCCGTTTCGGAATCGATGGCGACCGTGACGACGACAAAGCCCTCTCCCGCGAGGATCTGTCGATCGCGAACCACCATTTCATGGATCTCGTGGCTCGCGCCATTGTCGAGCAGTCGGGATCCGGCGGGCACGCGATCGACCACCCCGCCCGATTCCGAGTCGAGTTCCAACACATCCCCGATCTCCAGTTGGAAGATATCCTCGGGCAACCATCCCATCTCCTCCGCCGTGCGCGCGTAGAGGTCGAGCATGCGGTTTTCCCCATGGACCGGAATGACGTATTGGGGGTTGACGATGTTGAGGACGAGTTTGAGTTCCTCGGCGTTTCCGTGTCCGCTCACATGCACGGGCATGATCGGATCGTAGATCACCCGTGCACCGGCACCGATGAGCCGGTTGACCACGCTCCACACCGCCGATTCGTTGCCCGGGATCGGGGTGGCCGACAGCAGGATGGTGTCGCCCTTTTCGATTTTGACGAACCTATGGTCGCCTTCCGACATGCGCGACAGGCCCGCAAGCGGTTCGCCTTGGGATCCGGTAGTCAGGATGGTGAGTTTCGCCGGCGGAATGGTGGCGATGTCTTCAGCCCGGACCCGCTGTCCCTCCGGAACCGTCAGGTATCCCATCGCGGACGCCATATCCATGTTTTGGCTCATGGATCGGCCCACGGCGCACACCTTGCGCCCGAATTTCGCGGAAGCCTCCACGGCCATCTGCATTCGGTGGATTTGGCTTGCGAACGATGCGATGATCACGCGGCCCGGCGCGTCCGCGATCACGCGTTCGAACGTTTGCTCGACGAGCCGCTCGGAGCGGACGTATCCCGGACGTTCGATGTTGGTGGTGTCGGTGACGATGGCGAGGATGCCTTCATCCGAAATGCGCGAGAGCTTCGGGATATCGAAAAGTTGCCCGTCCACGGGCGTCTGGTCGAGTTTGAAATCTCCGGTGTGAATGACGATGCCGGCCGGGGTTCGGATGGCAAATCCGTAGGAATCGGGAATGGAGTGGGCGACTCGGAACGGTTCGACCGTGAAATGGCCCAGTTCAAGGACGTCGTCGGCCGAGAACTCGCGTAGTTCAACCTTGTCGAGCAACTTGCGTTCGCCCAAGCGGTTCCGCGCAAGGCCCAGTGCGAGGGGCGGACCATACACCGGAACATCGAGTTCGGGGAGCAGAAAGGCGAGGCCACCGATGTGATCCTCATGTCCGTGGGTGATTATGATCGCCTGAATGGCGTCCCGGTTCTCGGCCAGCCATCGAATTTCGGGGACCACGATGTCGACCCCGAACATGCGCTCCTCGGGGAACTTCAAGCCGCAATCGACCACCAGCAGCTGGTCGAGGACTTGGTAAACATATAGGTTCTTGCCGATTTCGCCGACTCCGCCAAGCGGAATGAAGCGGAGTTTTCCGGGGGGAAGGGATTCCAAGCGTTGCTCCAAGGAGGGAATGACCAGCAGTATATCGCTCGGAGGTCCCGCCCTAGATTGCCCGAGCACCACCGGCGAGGCGCGGAGAGGCGAGCAACCAAGCGACCGGCAGCGCGATCGCCATGTTCCACGGCACGGCGGACACGGTCGCGAGAAGAATGCGGGTGGTGCCCAATTGCGGCGCAGCCAAGGCAAGGATCAAGCCTCCCCCGACGGTTGCCGCTCCCACCGCTGCGATCGCCACCGGAATTCCCGGGCGAATCCATCGACGGATCGCCGCGCCCGCCGACCATGCGAGGAAGGTCCGGCTGACGAACATCGTTCCCACCGCCTCCCCGGACAGTCCGGCGGTCGCACCCCCCGCCGCGAATCCGAGGTTCGCACCAACGACCGGACCTCCCAGGGCACCCGCGACCACGGCGATGGTCAGCGGGAAATCGGGCTGTCCGGAACCGATGCGCAACCGATGGGCGACGCACGCCTGCAACACCACCGCAAGGAGGAACACCCCCCAAGCGCACCAGTGCCAGGCCCGTGAACGTTCGTTCATTTCGCGGAATTGGCCGGAGCGGCCGCAAGGACCATCACTTCCCGCAAGTCGCCGGGGTCGGGGGCGAAAGGACGGATGGTGGCCCATTTCTCGATCCGAGACGTCGAAAGTTGGACCACATCGACCAGACCGATCGGAATATCGGGAGGAAAGATTCCGCCGTCCCCGAAGGTGATCACCGAATCGCCGGAGCGGAGATCCGATTCGGGTTTGACGAAGCGCAGCACGATCGGACGATGGCGCCCTTCACCGTGAACAATGCCCTGGGCCACGATGACGCCGTCGCGGACCACCTTAGCGCTGACATGCGAATCGTTGTCCGTGAGCAGACGGACCCGGGCGTGCGCCGGGCCGCTGTCGATGATTCGCCCCACCAACCCAACGTCCGTCCGCACGGCGCAGTGCCGTTTGGCCCCATGCCGTTCGCCTGCGGCCAAGAGCAACGTGTCGCTGTAGGGACTCGGCAACCACGCGACCACCTTGGTCACCAAAGGCCTCGGTTTTCGTTCGCCGATGACCGCGAGCAGGCGTTCGTACCGTGCGGCCTCGGCGGCGCGTCCCCTCAGGCGCTCGTTCTCGAGGCGAAGACGGGACACTACCCGGTCGAGGCGAAGGATTTCCCGCTGTCGGCCGGGTCCTCCGGTCATCGCGCTCCATTGCTCTCCGAACCAGGAAAACAATCCGGATCCCGCGGCGGCGACCGGGGTGGAAAGCGTGCCTGGAATGGCGCCGATCGGATCGGCCACAGGCTCCGACACGGATCGTCCGGTTCGCCAAGCGATGATCAATCCCACCGCAAGCAGCACCAAGAGCCATCGAACCGGCGCCCGGCGAGGACGTTCCGATGGTCGACCCCAACGACGCTGCTCGAGCGGATGCATCGTGCTAGGCGGGGAAATGACTGCGGGTCATCAGCGCATGCCGCAAGCCGGGGTAGATCTCCGTGGCGTCGAGCACCTCGCCGGCACCCAAGGCAACGCAGGAAAGCGGTTCGGGAGCCACAACGACCGGCATGCCCGTTTCAACGTTCAGCAGGCGGTCGAGACCCCGCAGCAGCGCTCCGCCGCCCGCCAGATTAATGCCGTAATCCATGATGTCGGCCGCGAGTTCGGGAGGGGTGGACTCGAGCGCCACCTTGACCGCATCGACGATTTGCTGCACCGGCTCGGCGATCGCCTCGCGCACTTCAACGCTCGAAAGGGAGGCGGATTTGGGCAGCCCCGACAACAAGTCGCGGCCCCGCACCGACATCGTCAACTCCTCCTCGAGCGGAAAAGCCGACCCGATCTGGATCTTGACGTCCTCGCAGGTTCGGTCCCCGATGAAGAGGTTGTAGGCGCGACGAACATAGGCGGCGATCGCTTCGTCGACTTCGTCGCCCGCGATCCGGATCGATCGACTGGTAACGATTCCCGAGAGCGAGATGACCGCCACTTCGGTGGTGCCACCGCCGATATCGACGATCATGGAGCCGGTCGGGTCGGCCACGGGAAGCCCCGCGCCGATCGCGGCCGCCATGGGCTCCTCGATCAGGAACGCGTCCCGCGCACCCGCTTTCTTCGTGGCGTCGAGTACCGCCATGCGCTCGACTTCGGTGACACCGGAGGGTATTCCCACCACGACCTGCGGCATCGCCCAAGGGCGCCTGCGGTTCACCTTTTCGATGAAGTACCGGAGCATCTTCTCGGTTTGGTCGAAATCGGC
>JBJTRZ010000397.1:0-3634 GCA_046076415.1 Armatimonadota bacterium | reverse complement strand
CTCCCGTTCGACGGTTGACGGAGTTTTCCCCTCGGGACTTGTTTGCTCGATCGCTGCACACGATCCGCGATCCGCCTGTACCGCCCCCGAAAGTCCGTTTCCGGACAGGGGCAGGCCGATACCCGAGGCTGAAACTTGTCGTTCGCATCCCTCGGCCTGTGCGCGCACTTGTGCGACACACTCGCCGATCTCGGCTATGCCGAGCCCACTCCCATCCAGGCCAAGGCCATTCCCGTGGTCCTTTCCGGCAGCGACGTGCTTGCCGGCGCGCAAACCGGCACCGGAAAAACCGCCGCGTTCGCCCTGCCGTTGCTGCAACGCTTCGCCGTTTCCGGCACCGCGAACCAAGGCGGTTATCGCCCGATCCGCGTGCTGGTGCTGGTTCCCACCCGGGAACTCGCCGCGCAGGTGGAGGAATCGTTCCGCACCTACGGGTGCGAAACCGGAGTCCGGTCCGCCGCGATCTTCGGCGGAGTCAACATCACCCCGCAAATCCAGCGCCTGCGGCGCGGAATCGATGTGCTGGTGGCCACGCCCGGCCGCCTGCTCGACCATGTCGGACAGCGCACGGTCGATCTTTCCAAACTCGAGGTGCTGGTCCTGGACGAGGCCGACCGCATGCTCGACATGGGCTTCATTCGCGATATCCGCCGCATCCTCGCGCTGCTGCCCGTCAAACGGCAAAACCTGCTGTTCTCCGCGACGTTCTCCAACGATATCCGGGCCCTCGCGAGCGCCATGCTCGATAATCCGGTCAGCGTGGACGTGGCTCCGCGCAATCAGGAGAGCGGGCTCGTGGAGCAGGTGCTCTACCACTGCCCCAAGGAACACAAGCGCGACCTGCTGACCTGGCTGGTCGCCGAGGAACCGATTCGGCAGGCGCTGGTCTTCACCCGCACCAAGCACGGGGCGGACCGCCTTTGCAAGCAGCTGCAACGCGACGGCATTTCCGCCGCCGCCATCCACGGCGATCGCAGCCAACCGCAGCGCACCCGCGCCCTCGCCGACTTCAAATCCGGCGCCGCGTCCATCCTGGTCGCCACCGACATCGCCGCCCGCGGTCTCGATATCGAACAACTCCCGCACGTGGTCAACTTCGAGCTGCCCCATGTGCCCGAAGACTATGTCCACCGCATCGGCCGCACCGGACGCGCGGGAAGTCCCGGAAAGGCCATTTCGTTGGTGTGCGACGATGAACGCGACCAGTTGCACGGGATCGAACGCCTGCTGGGCCGCGATCTGGTGCGCGAGAAGGCCACCGACTTCCTCACGGAAAACGGGACCCCGCTGCCCGATCCGCCCACGGTGATGCGGGCCGCGCCCAAGGGACAACGCGGCGGAGGTTCCGGGCGGGGATCGGGCGGCAACGGCGGAGGACGTTCGCGCAATCGGCCGACCAACCCGAATGTCGCCGCGGCCGAGCCGACGGGATCGGGCTATCGCAATCCGGATCGCGCCCCGGGGGCACCGCGTTCCGCCGGCACAACGGGTTCGAACCCGAACCGGGAACGACGTTTCGGGGGCGGGCAATCCGCTGATCACCGCGGCGAAGGGGCTTGGCGGCCGAGCGCGCCGCCCCGGGTCGCGAGCCGTGCACCGGGTGCGCCCGGTGGGGGCTCGGGCCGCGGTCACCGCCCCAACCCATCCGGTCCTTCGGCGCCGCGGGAGCGTGGTTTTCGGTCCGACTCCTAGGCCAAAGCCGCCAACGGGCCTTGTCCGGCGACAACCCGTTCGGTCGCTCGGCTCCCGCTTCGCCCCGCACCGAATCCTTTCGGTGCGGGGCTTTTCCATTTGCTGACGATTCGCTCGAAGCGGGATTTTGCGGAAGTGGGGTTGGAATCCGTGGGCTCCAATGCCGATCCGCCCTCGGGCGCAAAGGAAACCTCGGAAGGCATCCCCGTGCGCCGCGGCGAACCCAAGCGTACGATGAAACCCTCCACACCGAAGCCGCATGGTGCGGTGCCCACGGCCCGCCAGCTCAAATGGCACGCGCTCGAGGCCTACGGCTTCGTCCATTTCTCCATCAACACGTTCACCGACAAGGAATGGGGATACGGCGACGAATCGCCCACGCTGTTCAACCCGTCGGATTTCGACGCCGATCAGATCGTGGGAGCCGCCCGCGACGGGGGTTTGATGGGCATCGTGCTCACCGCCAAGCATCACGACGGATTTTGCCTTTGGCCGAGCAAACTCACCAAGCACAGTGTGAAGGCCAGCCCGTGGCGCGGAGGCAAGGGCGACATGGTGCGCGAGTTCTCCGATGCCTGCCGCCGGGCCGGGCTGAAGTTCGGGGTCTACCTCTCGCCCTGGGACCGCAACCATGCCGAGTACGGCCGTCCCGGGTACCTCGACTACTACCGCGCCCAATTGCGCGAACTCCTCACGGGATACGGCCCCATTTTCGAAGTGTGGTTCGACGGCGCGAACGGGGGCGACGGGTGGTACGGCGGCGCGCGCGAGACCCGCACCATCGACAACCGCACCTATTACGACTGGCCCACCACGTGGAAAATGGTGCGCGAACTCCAGCCGGACGCGTGCATGTTCAGCGACGCCGGGCCCGATTGCCGCTGGGTGGGCAACGAGTCGGGGTTCGCCGGGGACCCTTGCTGGTCGACCATCGACAACGCCGGGCAGTGGCCCGGGCACGCGGAGCCCGCGCACCTCAACCGTGGCGATCGGCATGGCACCGACTGGATCCCCGCCGAGGTCGATGTTTCCATTCGACCGGGTTGGTTCTGGCATGCGTCGCAGAACGACAACGTCAAGACCCCGGCGGATCTGCGTCGCATTTGGTTCGAGTCGGTCGGTCGCGGTGCCAACCTCATCCTCAATCTTCCACCCGATCGGCGGGGTCGTTTGCACGAGCGCGACGTGGCCGTGCTAAAGGAGCATCGCCGCTGGCTCGACGCCACGTTCGGCACCGACCTCGCCCACGGAGCCACCGCCTCCGCGAACCATGCCTTGGATGCCAAGCGCGCCGCGCAGGCGGTCTGCGATGGCCGGCCCGACACCTACTGGTGCCCCGGCGATGCGGCGGGATCGATTCCCGAGATCGTGATCGAGTTGCCGGAGGCCCGATCCTTCTCGCTCGTACGCCTGCGCGAACACGTGGCGCTGGGGCAGCGCATCGGCGCGGCCACGATCGAAGTGCGTGAAAACGGCCAATGGAGTCTCTTCGGCGAGGTGCGCCACGTGGGGCCCCGGCGCTGGATCGGCGGGCCTATCGTGCGTGCCGACGCGGTCCGGGTGCGCATTCCCGACGCGTCGGCCCCGCCGATGCTTTCGGAAATAGCCCTTTTCCGCGAACCCTGAACCGCGCGCCGTCAGCCGGGCATGCGCACCGCGTCGAACGGGGCGGCGAATCGCCGGATGTCGGCATCCCGCTCGGGCCACCCGGCGAGCAGCGGTTCCAAGGTTCCGCCCTCGTACGCCGCCGGCGTGAACGGCGGGGCGCAGGTGCACCCGTAGAGCGACCACCGACCGCCGTCGATGGTCGCGGACGCTTGCCAGACGCCGGCCGGCACGGTGAATTGCGGAACATGGCCCTGCGCCGGGTCGGGGCCCAGCAGGAGTTGCCCGTACACGCCGCCCGGCTCGAGCAGCACAAGCCGGATCGGGTCTCCGGCAT
>JBJTRZ010000396.1:0-9374 GCA_046076415.1 Armatimonadota bacterium | reverse complement strand
CGCGGACCTTGGCCTCAGCGAGCAGGCCGGCGGTCGCCGGATCCTCCGCGTCGAGCAGGTCGCGCAGCACCGGCACCGTGGGGTCGCCCCCGGCCATCACCGCGTCCACGACCTCGCCCGAAAGCCCCGCATTGGCGCCCGCGGGCAACCGGAACCGGAAACTCTGGTTCGGGAATGGCAGGCGCAGTTCGATCGACAGCACATGCTCGCCCGCCGCCAATCGCAGCACGCGATGGGCATCCCTGCCCCGCGCGACCGGCTCGCCGTCCACGCGCACGTCGGCATGGTCGCGCGGGTCCACCTCCACGTCGAGTTCCACCGCGGCCTGCGCCGTCAAACGACGCTCGAGCACCCAGCGCACGGGAGTCGCCCCCCCGAGCATCCGCTCCCCGCCATCGGCGAGCGGGAACGGTCGCCAGTCCGCCTCGGCGATGTTGGGCACGGGCCCCTCGACGGGAAACGGCCCCGCGATGCGCCAAGCGCCCGCACGCCAAGCCAGGCCGCCGACCGTGCGGCCCAGTTCCGCGATCCGCGCCAGATCGGCGTCCTGCCGGCCCGCCCTCCGGCGATCCACGCGAACCCCGAGGGAATTGATCGCGGCTTCGTTCGCCACGGGTTGGTCGAGCACGCCGGCCACGAGCCCCACCGCGTCCTGCAACTGTTCCGCGGTCAGCAATCGGGTGCGCGCGTGCGAAAACCACTGGTCGTCGGCACCGTTGTTTGCGTCGGTGCGCGTGCTGCGCTGGTACGTCTGGCTGTTGCAAATGAATCGGATCAAGTCCTTGCGATCGAAGCCGCTGTCCTTGAAACGTCGGGTGAGCAAATCCAGCAACGCCGGGTTCGCGGGAGGGTTCGACGAACGGAAATCGTCCACAGGCTCCACGATGCCCCGGCCCAAAAGATCCGCCCAAATGCGATTCGCCTCGACTTTGGCGAACAGCGGATTTTCCTTCGACACCAACCAGTCTGCGAACGCGGCGCGGCGGTTGGCGGGCTCGGTGCCGGCGGTGGCGCCCCACGGCGCCATGCGCGTCTTGCGCACCGGGTGCTCGGTTTCCCCCTGTGCGACATCGCGGACCGTCCACCCGTCGCCGACCGTGCGCGCGAACGACGCGGAGATCGCGTAATAGTCGTTCATCGTCCACTTCTCGTACGGGTGGTTGTGGCACTTGGCGCACTGGATCCGCGAGCCGAGGAAGAGTTGCGACGTCATTTCCGTGCGGTCTTCCGGCGTGGCGATGGCCACCAGGAAGTTCGCCGGAGCCACCGTGCGCGTGTCGCCGCTCGCAACGACCAACTCGCGCGCCACGACGTCCCACGGCAGATTCCTCCGCCACCCTTCGGCAAGCCAGCGCGCGAGCAGTTCGGCCCGACCTCCCGGCAACCGCTGCGCCGACACGCGCATCAGATCCGCTTTGCGCAGCGCCTGATGCCGCGCGAACGCGTCGCCGTCGAGCAACCGGTCGATGCACCGGGCGCGCTTGTCGGGCGAGCGGTCGGCGAGGAATCCCCGCACCTCGTCCGGAGACGGCGGCAAGCCGGTCAGGTCGAGGGAAACCCGCCTCAGGAACGTCGCATCGTCGCAGGTCGGAGCCGCGGTCACCCGGAAAAGCCGCAGGCGCTGGTTCACCACCCGATCGATGGCGTTGAACTCGGGAACCGGTTTCCAAATGAACTTCGGCACCGGCGCGAGCACGGCCATCTGCACCGACTCGAGGTGCTGCAGGTACCGCACGGAAATGGCGGCCTGCCCACGCCCGATGCCGGTCACCTTGCCCCGCGCATCGACCTCGGCCACGCCGGGGTGGCTGCTCTCGAAGTGCGCGATCCGGGTTACGTCCCGCACCGTGCCGTCGGCGAACCGCGCCGTCACCGCCAATTGCTGCGTTCGCCCCGGAGCCGCGAGCACGCGACCGTCGCCTGGCGCCACCGTCAGGGAAACACAGGCCACGCCCTCCGCTTCCGCGCGCGCCCCTTCGGCGATCCAATTGCGCAGGATCGGGTAGGCGGCATCTCCCGGACGCAGCCGTCGCCCGCCCACGTGCGGCACCTTGAGCCGCGGCTTGCGCAGCATGAGCGACTCGTCGGGCTCGAAGCGATTCACCCGTCGGTTGCCCGCGTCCCGGGTAAGGGAAATGCGATCGATCGCCGGGTCGTACCCGAACAGGCTGAGCGAGAAGCCGCCCTTGCCCTGCGGCGAACCGTGGCAGGAACCACCCGCGCAGCCCTGCTTGGTCAGCACCGGAATCACTTCCCGGTGGAAATCGATCGGATCCCGGCGGCGGACGGCGGTGACCCGCACCGGAACCACGATGCGTGCGGCACCATCGATGGCCACCACTTCGGTCGCACCATCGCCGACCGGCAGGATGCGGCCCGCCACCACCCGCGCCACCTTGGGATTGCGACTAACCCACCGCGCGACATGCGTTCGGTCCACCGGTCGCCCGGACGCGCGTCCGGTGAGCACGACCTGCCGACCGTCGCGGGCACCGTCGAGGCGCACCGCGGCGGGTTCGACCGAGAGACCGGGCCGCACGACCTGCGCCTGCGCGACGAAGGCCGGAAGCACCAACGCGACCAGCGCGGTCAGGGAAACTCCGGGGTTGGGGATGCGCACTTCAGAACAACTCCGGGATGGGCTTGCCGCGCAGCGCGATGGGCACCGGCCGGCCCGAGGGCGTGTGCAACGGCTTGGTTCGATCGAGGCCGACCTTTTCGTAAATGGTCGCGGCGTAATCCTCGATGGTGTAGGCCATCGACGAACTGATGAACCCGCCGTCCTTGTCGGTGGAGCCCACCACCTGGCCGCCGGGAACGCCGGCACCGGCGAAGGCGAAACTGAACGCGTGGGTCCAGTGATCGCGCCCTTGGCGATCGTTGATTTTGGGCGTTCGTCCGAATTCGGAAACAAAACACACCAGCGTGTCGGCGAGCAGCCCGCGGCGGTCCAGATCGTCGATCAATGTGGAGAACGCCTGATCGACCGACCCCATCATCGGCAAGGTTTTGATTCCGTAGCGCCCCGCGCCGGCGCCGCCGCCGGGGATGTTGGTGTGGGTGGGCGAATAGATGGCGTCGTGGTGGTCCCAGTTCATGTTGCCACCGCCATCGAACGTGACCCGCTTGCCGTCGCGCCACGTGTGCATGGGTTCGCGGCAATCGACGGTCACGTACCGCACGCCGGACTCGAGCAGTTTGCGGGCGAGCAGATAGCTCTGACCGCGATGCCCTCGACCGTACGCGTCGCGCAACGCGTCCGGTTCGGCGTCGAGATCGAACGCACGACGCGTTTTCGGCGACGTCAACATATCGGTCGCCTGGTGCATCAGGGCCTGCAACGCGTCGACATCGCGCCCCTGCACCCCGTGGGCCACCCCGAGGTCGAGGCGGCTGAGCAGATCCGACCGGTCGCGGAACCGCCGCTCGTCGATGCCCGCCGCAAGGCCCAGGTTGGGAACGCGCCACTGCGGATCGACCGGGCTGCCGCCGGTGCGGAATGCGGCGTAGCCGGGAGGCAGGAATCCCGGGGACGATTCGGCGGCCTGTTCGGAATTCCCGGGGACCAGGATGTTCGAGGGAAGGTAGAGCGCGTCGGTGCTGAGGCGCTGCGCCACCACCGACCCGATGTCGGGTTGGTCGACCGGACCGCCGGGCGCCTCTCCGGTGAAGATGTACTTCGAACCTTTGGGATGCGAATCGCCGATGCCCGGGGTGGGCTGGGTCATGCAGCGCACCACCGTGAGCTTGTGCGCGACCCGGGCCGTGCGTCCGAGCAGTTCGGTGAACTGGACACCGTCGGCGGACGTGGCGATCGGCTTGAACGGGCTACGGTGCTCCGCCGGCGCGTCGGGCTTGGGGTCCCATGTGTCGGTATGCGACAAACCGCCTTGTTCGAAGATCACCAGCACCCGGCGCGCGCGGCCGTTCGGGGTGGGGACCAGCGCGGACGCCGGAGTGCCGGCCAGCGCGGCGAACGCGCCGCCGAGGCCTAGTCCGATGAAGTTGCGACGGGGCAGGGGAAGCGTGCACATATCCGCTTCCATTCTACCGACGCGCGGGAGGATCGGAGGCCGGATTTCCCCCGGAATTCAGCGGTCGCCGGGCCAGCGTTCCCCGACGATCCGCGCGAACTCGCGGCCCTCGTGCTCCAATGAACGTTGCCATTCGCGATCCGTGGCCGCGTCGCGCGCCGCGCCCCACGCCACCGCCCCGGCATACCCCACCGCCAGAAACGCGACCATCGGCAGCGCCGCACCACGCATTCCGAGCACCACCGTGCGCGAAAACGATGCCTTGCGGGTCAGCGCGGCCCGCAGCAAGAGGAAACCGCAGGCGAGCGTCGGCGCCAGCAGCGTGGATGCCGCTCCGATCGACGCACCCGCCCACAGGCCCAAGGTGTCGTCGGTCGTGGCGCCACCGGCCGTGAACGCGCGCATCGCTACGGCGGCCTGCCCCAGGGAGCGACCGACCAGCACCGCGGCGGGCAATTGCAACACCAGCGCGACGATCACGCCCCCGATGAACGATCCCGGAGCCAACCGACCGCCGCGAGCGATCGCCGTGGCGCGCGCCGCCACCTCGGCCACGCCCCGGACCACGAGCATCTGGATTATATTCCCCAGCACCAGCACGCCCGCGATCATGGCCACCACGGTCGTCGCCAGCTTCGCCAGTTCGAACACGCCCTTGTCGATGCCGCGCTGGGAAATGCTCTTGATCCTCCGCGCCACCACCAAGTCGTCGCGCACCGCCTGGACCGTCGCGGCCGAGGCCCCGTTTCGGGCAAGCCAATCGGCGAACTTCGCGTTGCGCTTGTCCTCGTCGGCGCGGCGCTGCTCCTCCGTCTTGTCCATGATTTTCGCGCCGGGAGCCCCTTCCGGACGCGATTCCATGATCGCCACCACCGCGATACCCACGAGGTTGCCGATCAAGCTCGTCGAGTCATCCCGCATGCGCCGCCCCACCGAAATCATCGCGCCGCGCAGCGCGATTCCCCCCGCCACATCGCCCGAGGTTTCCCGGCGCATCGCCTCCGCGAGCGCCAGCCGCGCCACCGACCGGATCGCCGCGTAATGGGGGTAGAGAATGGCCGCGCCACGCGCGATGCGCGCGATCGCACCGATTCCTCGTCCACCGGCGCTTTCGAGGGCCAGCCGATCCCCCGCCTGCGCTTCCGCCGGCACGTATTCGCGCCATGTGCCCTTGGTGGCCGCGCGCGCCAGATCGTCCCAAGCCCGCGCATCCTCGCCCCCGGCAAGATGGCCGATCGCCCGCATCGTCGGGAAATAGGCGTTTGCAGGATTGAACCGTTCGCCGTCCGCCGCGATCCGATCGAACACCGCCAAATCCTCGCGTCGGGGCGCAGGCGCGGTCCGCGCGGCGGGAGCCGAAACGGGTTTCCTCCCCTCGGCACGCCGGAGCTCGTCCTCGCGACCGATCCGCACCGCTCCTTGGGTTGCGAGACGCAGGTAGGCGGCGCGGGGCGGGGCGTATTCGGGAAATGCGCGGACCGCATCGACCAGCGGCGCGAGGCGACCCGATACGGAGGCGGGGTCGACCGAGTCTCCGATGGTGATGGATGTCGCGTGGTAGTACCGAACCGCCTTGGCGAACGCGAGTTCGGGATCGTTGCCGAGCACAGGAGGCGGGGTCGTCGCCGCGGTGCCCGATTCCGGGCCGGATCCGGCACCCATCGGAGCGAATCCCGGCACGGACCCGCCGACCAGCACGCCGACATGCGATCGGACCAGCCAGCCTGTCGCCGGGTGCGCCGCCACCGCGGCCACCGCCGCCACCGCTACCCCAAGCGCCCACCATTGCCCGTGTTTCATGCGTGTGTGTTCTTTCCGCGGGGCGGAGTGCCCGCCGCCCCGCGCAACCGCTCCGCCAGTCGGGTCCAGCGCGGCGCAACGTTGCGGTTGCCCACCGCCATCGCCACCGCCCTCCGGCTCCCCACCAGCACCGCCAGCCGCTTCGCACGGGTCACCGCGGTGTACAGCAGATTGCGCTGCAGCATCAAGTAATGCTGGGTATGGAAAACGATCACCGCCGCCGGATACTCGCTGCCCTGGCTTTTGTGCACCGTCGTGGCCAGCGCGTGGGCAAGTTGGTCGAGATCCGCGAACGCGTATTCGACGGGACCTTCGGGATAGTGGACGACCAGTTCCTGCTCCTCGGTGTCGATCGCGCCCACCACCCCCACATCGCCGTTGAAAACGCCCTTGTCGTAGTCGTTCACCCGCTGCATCACGCGATCGCCCACGCGCAACGTGCGCTCGCCCCGTTTCACCGACGCCTTCCCGGGCGCCTCCGGATTGAGCACGTTTTGCAAACGTTCATTGAGGTTGCGCGCTCCCGCCGATCCCCGCTGCATCGGGGTGAGCACGGTGGTCATGTCCGGGGTGAACCCGCGCCGCGGCAGGCTCTTGGCCACGATGCCCGCGACCTTCGCCGGAATCTCCTCCGCGTCCTCCACCGGCAGGAATACGAAATCCACTCCGTCGTCGAGCGCCGACGGCGGCGCGAGTTCGGGCATTTCCCCCAGGCGAATCGCGTGCGCGCCCACCACGATACGGCTGCGCGCCGCCTGCCGAAACACCTGCGTCAACCGCGCCACCGGCACCCGGCCGGAGGCGATCAAGTCGTGGAGGACATTTCCAGGGCCCACCGACGGCAACTGGTCGACATCTCCCACCAACACCACCTGCGCGTCTTCGGGAACCGCCCCGAGCAACGCGTGCGCGAGCGCCAAATCCAGCATCGACGCTTCATCCACGACAAGCACATCGAGTTCGAGCGGCTCGTCCGGCCCGTGCTTGAACGCTTTGGCGCGGGGATCCCACGCGAGCAGGCGGTGGATGGTGCGCGCCTCGCGGCCGGTGACCTCCGACGCCCGCTTGGCGGCGCGGCCGGTCGGGGAGGCGATGCGCACCCGCAGCCCTTCGGCCTCGAACGCGGCCACCATCGCATTGGTGGTGGTGGTTTTCCCGGTGCCCGGCCCTCCCGTGAGGATGCAGAGCGGCGCCATCAACGCCATGCGCACGGCGCCCCGCTGTTCCTCCGAGAGGTGTGCCGCCGCCGGCACGCCCGCGAGCCGCGCATCGGCCCGCGCCGCGTCGAGGCCCGGCGCGTGCGCCGCCGTCAAACGGCGATGCAGCATCGCCGCCAGTTCGACCTCCATGCGATGGACCGCCGCCGTCGCCACCCGGGGCCCTTCGCCTGGAGCGTCCTCCGCCTCCACCACGAGCAGGCCGCGCTCCACCAGGCGATCCACGGCGCGCTCCACCCCCTCGGCCTCCACGCCGAGATGCTCCGCGCCGGCGGCCCGCTCCACCAGCACCGCGCGGGGCAGGTGGCAATGACCGCCTCCCTCCATCTCCGCGGCGAGCACGTGCAGCACGCCCGCCTCGAGCCGCTCGGGAGCATCCTTCGCGAACCCCACCGCCTGCGCGATGCGGTCCGCCGACTTGAAACCGATGCCGTGGATGTCGGTGGCGAGCCGGTACGGATTGCGCTCCACCACCTCGATCGCGCGGTCCTGGTAGTGCTTGTAGATGCGCACCGCGAACGTTGGGGTGACTCCATGCCCTTGCAGGAACAGCATGATGTCGCGCACCGCCCGCTGCGATTCCCAGGCATCCCGAATCAAGCCCGCCTTCGAACGGCCGATGCCCCGCACCGAAGAGAGCTTTTCGGGATCCTGCTCGATCACGTCGAGCGTGCGGTCGCCGAAGGTTCGCACCAGCAGCTTCGCGGTCTTGGGGCCGATTCCTTTCACCAGCCCCGAGCCGAGATAGCGTTCGATCGCGGCGGCGGTCGCGGGTCGGAGCACCTCGTAGGACTGGGCGCGGAATTGCCGGCCATGCTGGGGATGCACGATCCACGCTCCGCGGCACCGGACCGATTCACCGGCCGTCGGCGAGGTGAAATTGCCGAGCACGGCGACGGGATCGACGGAACGTCCCCCGTCCTTCGGCGCGATCTTGAGGACGCTCCACCCGTTTTCCTCGTTGTGGAACGTCACCCGTTCGATCACCCCCTCGAGCACCTCGGCGGGCTCGGGTTCGAACAGGCGCGGGGATTCCTCGCGGGCCACGTCGCAGTATACGGGCCCGACCCTCGGCGCTCCGCTCGCGCCGGGTTTGCAAGGAAATTCCGCTTGAAGTGAAAGAACCGGCCGCCTTGCCCGTTAAGGAACATGGAACCCGCGCCGCATGCCCGCGCGGCCCGGGTTCCGACCATTCCGGGGCCGCTCCGCAGGCCCGATCGGGGGAAAAGGTATAGTGAAGGACATATGTCGATCCGGGAACGTACGGAGGCGCTCGAGCGCAGGATCCTCTCGCCCCACGCCACGTTCGCGGCCGACAGCCGGGGCCGCGCGCGGACCGAGGACCCCGATCCGGTCCGCACCTGCTTCCAGCAGGACCGCGACCGGGTCCTGCACTCAAAGGCGTTCCGTCGCCTCAAGCACAAGACCCAGGTGTTCCTCGACCCCGAGGAGGATCACTACCGGACGCGTCTCACGCACACGCTCGAAGTGGCTCAGATCAGCCGCACGGTGGCCCGGGCCTTGCGCCTCAACGAAGACTTGGCCGAGGCGATCGCGCTCGCGCACGACCTCGGACATCCGCCGTTCGGCCACGAGGGCGAGTACGCGCTCGACGAAGTGCTCAAGGAATATGTTCCCGGCATGGGCTTCCGCCACTACGAGCAAAGCCGGCGCGTGGTGGACCTGCTCGAGAAGGGCGGACAGGGGCTCAACCTCACCCACGAGGTGCGCGCCGGCATCGTCGGGCATTCGAAAGGCAAGGCCGATCTCTTCGCTGCGCCGTCCACGACCGATCGCTCCGCCGACGACCTGCCGCTCGAGGCCATGTGCGTGCGCATCTGCGATCGCATCGCCTATCTCAACCACGATATCGACGACGCGGTGCGGGCGGGCGTGCTCGACCTGGGCGACCTGCCCGGCGAGGTGGGGGAAATCCTCGGAACCACGCACGGCGAGCGCATCGGGCGCATGGTGTCCAACGTGATCGAGAATTCGACCGACCAACCGTGGGTGGCCATGTCCGAACCGGTCCTCGGGGTCACCAATCGGCTCAAGGACTACCTGTTCGAGAACGTCTACCTCAACGACAATGCCGCGAAGGCGGAGTTCCGCAAGGGGCAGATGCTGGTCAAGCAGCTCTTCCGCCACTACATGGAGCACCCGGACCTGCTCCCGGGAGCCCGCGCCACCGACCAAACACCGGTGCCGGAACGGGCGCAGGTGGTGCTCGACTACGTGGCTGGAATGACCGACCGATTCGCGGGAGAAATGTTCATCCGGCACTTCTTCCCCCGCGAGTGGCGCGGCGCCGCGTTCGCCGACT
>JBJTRZ010000395.1:0-15211 GCA_046076415.1 Armatimonadota bacterium | reverse complement strand
AGATGGGGGTCAAGGTCGATCGCTTCGGCGACGCGGAGACGCGCCTCGCGGGATTCTGACCGACATCGCGGCGAAGTCCGGACCCATTCTTTCAAACGCCCCGCGGATCCATCGATCCGCGGGGCTTTTTCACGGCTATTCCAACGGTTTTCCGATTTTGGACGCAGCAAAGCCAAATCACCCCTGCGGAATCCTCCGGTTCGCGGATGCGAAGCCCGCTCGACGGCGCCATCGTGGAACGGAAAGGCAGGGAACCACCGAACGATCGATGATCCCTGAAACGAGGAAAACCATGCGTTCCCGATGGCTGCCCATGGCGCGAAGGCCATTCATGTGGGCCTGGATCGCCGCACTGCTCTTGGCCTCCAACATGGCGATAGCGCGTGTGCCCAAGGACATCGACGGAGGCAAGACCTACACCAGCAAAACGAAACGCTTCACCGTCGTCGTCCCCAAGGCCCGAAATTGGGCGGTGCATCGATTCCGCGTTCGCGAGGTCAGCCACCCCGACTTCCACGGTCGGCCCGAGGAAGCGTTCTTCGAGATTTCGGACTTTGGCGAACTCTACCGGTTCGGTGTCGTCGACTTGGTTCCCGAGATCCGAACCATTCTGAAACTGCCCGAAACACCAAACGCGGCCGAGCCCAAACCCATTCTGGAGGCGATCCTCCGGATGCATTACATGGACAAGTTGCCCGGCGAAATCCGCTGGAATTCCATCAAGGAATTCGCTTCGTCCCTTGGGCCGGGAGCCATTGGACTGTGCTCGGTGGATGGCGGGAGCCGCTTGCTGTCGCTCAAGGGCGAGGAGATCGCCGAGGCGGCGAAAACGGGCAAACTCCCCGCACCCAAACCCGGAGAGGCGAAGATCGGCATCGTCGCGGTGCTTGCGGGGGATCGGCTCGTTTTCGCGCTCGCGCAGAACGATTACGAAAACCAAACCGGAACCGATCCCGAGGCAAGCTTTGCGGCGGTCGCAACGTCGCTTGCGCAAATGATGGGGACCGCCAAACTCGGCAAATAGGGGGAATTCCGGAACAGGCATCCAGGAAAGCGCGATGCCACGGTTCATGCAAACGCCCCGCGGATCCATCGATCCGCGGGGCGTCGTTTGCAATGGACGGTGAGGGATTCGAACCCCCGACCCCTGCCGTGTGAAGGCAGTGCTCTACCGCTGAGCCAACCGTCCGAGCGAACCGGATTCTATCATCGACACCGGACCCGCCGCAACGATCCGACGGTCACTTCTCGAGCGGCGCGCCGCGGCCCACGTAGTCTGCGAAACTGCCGTAATACAGCCGAACCTTGCGATAGCCGAGCAGGACGAGGGCGAACAAGGAGAGCGATGCCCGCCCGCCCGACTGGCAATAGGTCACGATCTCCTTGTCGGGCGTTACGCCACGACTCGCGTACAAGGCCTTCAAATCGTCGGCGCTACGGAACAACCCCGTCGACGGTTCGAGATTCTCCTGCCATTCCACATGCACGGCCCCCGGCACCCGCCCCCCGGGCTTGCCGGGAACCATCGCCTTCACGCCCGTGTATTCGTCGCGCGTGCGCGCATCCAGCAACACGGTGTCCGGTCGACGGCCGAGCACCTGCGCGGTGGGACAGGACAGGGGACCCGGTCGCCGGGAGGAACGAAAATCCCCGGGACGCGGGGCGGGGATATCGGTCGCGACGGGACGGCCCTCCCGACTCCATCGACCCCATCCGCCGTCGAGCAACGAAAAACGCTCGTGCCCGTACACCGCCAAGCAGTACCACAGGCGCGTCGCCGAACGGCCGCCCTGGCCGTCGTACGCCACCACGCGCGTTCCCCGGTCGATGCCCAGGGAACGCATCGCCGCGGCGAACCCATCGGGCGAGGGGAGATAGGTCTCCCCGTCCTTCGTATCCCGCAAGGCAGCCTCGTCGAACGACACCGCACCCGGCAAATGCCCCTTCGCATAGTCGGCGGCGGGGCGAAGATCGACGATGCGAACGGCGGGGTCCGACAAATGGTCCTGCACCCACGCCGAGTCGACGAGCAAATCCGGGCGGGCATACTTCGATTGGAATCGGCGTCGCTTCATCCTTCGATTCTATCGCCGCCGCTCCCCGCGGGTACAATCGCCCTTGTGTCCAACATCTTCTCCCTGCGCCCCCGGGTTCGGCGCGACACGGTTGCCCTCTACCACGACTACCTTTGCCCGTGGTGCTGGGTCGGTTTCCTGCAAGCCGAAGAACTCGAACGAGAGTTCGGTCTGCAGTTCGAATGGATCGGTGCCGAATTGTTTCCTCCCGATCTCGAAGGCCCTCCGTCCAATCCGGGTCCCCAACCGCCGCGGGACCCCGCCCGAGCCAAGGACCGCTTCGATCGTTTCTGCGACGAGGAATCGGTGGATTTTCCCGAACCGCGTCCGGGGTTTGTGCGCACCCACGCCGCCATGCTCGGAGCCGAGCATGCTCGCGCGATCGATCCGGCCCTCGAGCGGGCTTGGCACGCCGCCGTCTACAAAGCGTACTGGCTCGACTGCGCCGATATCGAGGACATCGCCGTCCTGCGCGCCATCGGCGAGTCGGTTGGCCTCGACCCCGATGCGCTCGAGGAATCGATCCGCGCCGAGCGCCACGCGGACGCCATCCTTCCTTTCGACGATCCCGCGTACGCCTCCGGCATACGCAATGTCCCGACGTTCGTGTTCGGAGCCAATGAACAGCTCGCGGAAGCGAATCTCGACGATCTGCGGCGCGCGACCGAACGGTTCCTGATCCGCCGCGAACGATTGCGCCCGGAGACCCTCTGACCCATGAAGTACGCCCTGGTCGCCGCCTCCCGCGAAGTGGTCGCGGTCCTGGATGATGGTCGTTTGCTGCGTCTCGCCCGAGTGTTCCCGGGTGGACCGTCGACCGTGCTCGACGCGCTCCTCGACCCCGACCTCCCGCTGCGCATCGCGCTCCTGCCGGTCCGCGACGACATGACCCTGCCCGCCGAAACCGCGCTGGACGCGCCGATACCGCGCCCCAATCGGATTCTTGCGATCGGGCGCAATTACGCCGAGCATGCGCGCGAACTCGGGAATGCGGTCCCCGAGGAACCCGTCGTTTTCCTCAAGGCGTCCTCCACCGTCGTCGGGCCGGGCGCGCCGGTGCGCATCCCCGACTGGGTGGGGCGCGTGGATTTCGAAGCCGAACTCATGGTCGTCATCGGCAAGGGAGGTCGCGCGATTCCGGTCGCATCGGCCATGGAGCATGTGGCGGGCTACACCTGCTTCAACGATGTCACCGCGCGGGAACGTGCCAAGGCCAACCAAGCCAAGGGGCATCCGTGGTTCCTGCCCAAGTCGCTCGATACCTTCGGCCCGATGGGCCCGGTCGTGGCGACCCCGGACGAAATTCCGGATCCATCGGCGCTGAACGTTCGCCTGGAGATCGATGGCGTGGTCCGTCAGGACGGCTCCACCGCCGACATGATCCACACCGTGCCCGAACTGATTTCCCACCTCTCGCGCTGGATCGCCCTCGAACCCGGAGATGTCGTCGCCACCGGCACGCCCGCCGGTGTCGGGCCGGTGGTGCCGGGCGAAACGATGACCGTGGAGATCGCACCGATCGGTCGACTGACCAATCCCGTCATCGCCGAATCCAACTGAACTCGCCGGTACAATGCCAACCATGTCCTCCTCCTTGCCCCGCTGGGATTTATCGCCGTTCTTTCCCTCCGTCGATTCCGACGCGTTCAAATCGGCCCATGCCGCCGCCGTCGCCGCTGTCGCCGATCTGAAACGCCTCTTCGACGAACACGGCATCGCCGACCGTCCCGCCCAAGCGCTCGTGGACGCGGATGTGGCGGCGTACGAAGCCGCGACGGCCGCCCTCGACGATATCCAGCTGCGCACTCGGGTTCTGCGCGCCTACGTCATGGGCTTGGTGACCACCGATTCCCGCGACCAGACCGCGCAGGCCGCGGCTAGTGCCCTTCGCGGCGACTTGGTTCCGCTGTCGGATTTGGGCACCCGGTACACGGCCTGGTTGGGATCGCTCGACATCGACGCGTTGATGGTGCGCTCGGCCGTCGCGAGGGAAAACGCCTACCCGTTGCGCATGGCGAAGCTGGTGGCCGGCCACCTGATGACGCCCGGCGAGGAATCGCTCGCCACCGAGCTGTCCCTATCCGGGACCTCGGCCTGGGCCCGTTTGCACGGAGATCTGACGTCGCAGCTGGCGGTCCCCCTCGACGGCGATCGGCAGCCGATGTCGGTGATCCGCGCCCTCGCCACGGATCCGGATCGCGATCTGCGCCGCCGCGCCTACGTGGCCGAACTCGATGCTTGGCGCGAGGCGGCCCTTCCGCTCGCGGCGGCCATGAACGGCATCAAGCACGAAACCAATGTCCTCTCGCGCCGACGCGGATGGGGTGACCCCCTCGACGCTGCCTGCACGTTCAACGCCATCGACCGCCCGACCCTCGATGCCATGATGGCGTCGGCGCAACGCTCGTTCCCGATGTTCCGCCGCTACCTGCGCGCCAAGGCACGGTTGGTCTCCGGCGACGAGCGCCTTCCGTGGTACGACCTTTTCGCACCCGTCGGCGACGAAGGCGAGGGCTGGGGCTGGGAAATCGGCACCCAGTTCGTTGCCACGCACTTCGACGCTTACAGCAAGCGCATGGGCGACTTCGCCCGCAAAACGTTCGCGGAAAAATGGATCGACGCGGAGCCGCGCCCGGGCAAACGCGATGGCGCGTACTGCATGGGCGTTCAACCCGGTGTTTCCCGCATCCTGCAGAACTACCGCCCCTCGTTCGATGGGGTCTCGACGTTGGCCCACGAACTCGGCCACGCGTACCACAACCTCTGCCTCGAAAACCGGACTCCAACGCAGTCGGGCACGCCGATGACGCTCGCCGAGACCGCCAGCATCTTCTGCGAAACCATCGTCAAGAACGCCGCGCTCGCCGTCGTGGAAGCGCCGGCCGCCCGACTCGCCATACTCGAGGCGTCGCTGCAAGGCGCCTGCCAGGTCGTGGTCGACATCGCGAGCCGATTCCAATTCGAACAAGCCGTGCTCGCCCGGCGCAAGGAACGCGAACTCTCGGTGGACGAACTGTGCGCGCTGATGACCGAGGCGCAGCAAGCGACCTACGGCGATGGGCTCTCCAACGAACTGCATCCGTTCATGTGGGCGGTCAAGGGGCACTATTACGGCGCAACCTACTACAACTTCCCGTACATGTTCGGCCTGCTCTTCGGACTCGGACTCTACGCCCGGTACGAGGTCGATCCCGATGCCTTCCGCGAAGGCTACGACGATCTGCTCGCCTCGACCGGCCTCGACGATGCGTTCACGCTTGGCAGCCGGTTCGGTCTCGACATCCGCTCGGAGGAGTTTTGGGACGCGAGCCTGGGGGTGCTGGGCAACGATATCGCGCGGTTCGAGGAGCTGGCGACGCAGTCCTGATCCGAGCGGTCAGGTGATGCGGTGGCGGAGCGGTTCCCGGCGGAGGAACCGCTCCACCTCGTCCCAATCGCGCTCCGGGGAATTGTCGCGTCCCACGGCCGCAACGTGCGGAGTGAGCAGGACGCCCGATGCGGGATTCCTTCCGGCGATGGCCAGTGGATGGTCCGCCGGCAACGGCTCCCATTCGAAGGTGTCCAGCGCGGCGCCGGACATCGCGCCCGAAGCCAACGCCGCGAGCAAGTCCGCCTCGTCGAGGGTGCCGCCACTGCCCACCTGCACGAGGGCCGCGCCGGCGGGGAGCAACGCCAACCGGTCGGCGTCGAGCAGACGATGCGTCTCCGGACTCCAAGGGAGTAGGTTCACCAAAATGTCGCTGCCACCGAGCGCGGCGTCCAGCGGGCTCCACGTGATTCCCAGCTCCGTTTCCACCGCGGACGGGTACCGATTGCGTTTGACGTAGCGCACGACCTCCGACCCGAACGCCCGCAGACGCCGTGCAAGCTCCACACCGATCTCGCCCATGCCAAGCAGGCAGATCCGGCTTCCCGCGATGCACCCGAGGTCCGTGCGGCCGAGCCAGTTGAACGCGAACGTGTCCTCGTCGGTGACGCGTGGGGGGCGATCCGGATCCCCTTCGGTCGCGAGGCGCGCGAGTTCCGGCAACCGCCGTTTCACGGCGAGCATCAGCATCAACGCGTGTTCGGCGCAGGCCGCGCACAGCGCCACCGGCTGCCTGCTGACGACGATTCCCCGGCGCACCGCGGAGTCGATCGCAATGTCGTGCGCCAAGGAACCCAGTCGAACGATCAATCGGAGGCAGCGGGCGCTGTCGATCGCTCCCGCGTCGACCGGTACGTTGCGCTCGGACACCACCACGTCGACGTCGGCGAGCGAGGAGCGCCAATCAGGGTCCAGCGATGGGCGGCGCTGTATCAACGTGATCCCGGAAGGCGCGGCCGCGCGAAATCGCTGTTGGTGCCAGTCGCCACGCTCGGTGAGATGGAGCACCCGCATGTTCGGGACCCGGTTCAGAAACGATCCGGAAGCGTCACGCCCACCAGGATGAGCGCGAGCACCGCAAGCACGGCGAGGATGAGGATCACCGTGCCCGCAATGCCGAGGGTTCGTCCAGTCTGGATCTGGCTGCGGACCGTAGGATCGACGGCATCCATGGTCTTCATCTTTTCCAAGGCGGCGTTGCCCATCGACCAAGCGAGGGGGGACGCAAGAAGCGGCAATCCGCAACTCAGTCCGCCGGCGAGCCCCACGATGCCCAGGGCCAGAATGGTGCCGGATTGCAGATCCACCGCCGCATTGCCCGAAACTCCGGGACGCGGAAGCTGCCGTTGCCCGCCGACTCCCGCCCCGACACCGGCTGGCGACTCGCCCCAGCGATTGCTGGAAGCGCCCTCCGTCGGCTCCTGCGGCAGCGGGGCGGCCATGGGCGGGAGGCTGGGGGAACTCGATACACCCTCGGCCGCGGCTATCTCGGCGAGCCGGTCGCGCGCCGCCGGATGGGAAGGATCGAGCAGCAAGGCTTGTTCGAAACGGTGCCGCGCTTCCACCGTCCGTCCGGAGCGGTGCAAAGCCAATCCAAGATTGTAATGGGACCGCGCGGATTCGGGAGCGAGCCGGGCCGCCTCGGTGAACGCCGCCACGGCGCCATCGTTGTCGGCCAGCGACGACAGGGCGCCGCCCAGGAGCCGCCAGCCATCCGCGTCCCGCGCATCTTCGCGCACCGCCACGCCCAGCAGGTCCGCGGCCTCGGCGAAGTTGCCCTCCCGAAGTCGGGCCGCTCCCTGTTCGCGCAGTTCGGCCCCGGTGCGTGCGGCAACCGCGGGTTCGGGTTGCGGGGCGTTCATCTCCGCCTCCGGCTCGGGGAGCGGCGCCGGCGATTCGTCGTTCACGCGGCGCCTCCCTCGACCGAACCCGGATTTCCCAAAAATCCGAGGAAACGATCCAGAATGGTCGCGACCGGCAAGTCGGACATGGTGCGACCGACGTGTTTGAACGTGATCCTCCCGGAGGAATCGGCGATGAACAGCGACGGATGGGCGAGGTTCACGCCGTCCCAGCGAAACCGGTAGTGGACTCCGAAGGCCCGCGCCACCTCGCGACGTTCATCGGCGAGCAGCGGGAACGGAAGCGGGCTCGCCTCCAGGTGGCGGGCTATCGACGGTGCGCTCTGGCAGGAAATCGCCACCACGCGGATGCCCGCGCTCGAAAGCTGCGGGTACCGATCCCGGAGCAGCGACAACTGTTCGCGGCAAAAGGGACACCACGTGCCCCGCAGAAATACCAATAGGACATCGGATCCGTTCAACCCGGTCGTTCCGAACGTCTCGCCCGTCGCTGGATCCTGCAACGCGAAGGGGGGCAGGATGTCTCCGATTTCCGCTGACATGTGGCCAATTGTACCGCCCCGCGGTGCCCCGGGTGTCGGGTGCCGCGCGCTACAATGCCCCATGGATTCGCCCGAAAGCCTGCTTGCGGAATTGGTGCGTGCTCCGGGACCGCCCGGAGCGGAGGGTCCCGTCCGGGACGTGTTGACGCGACGCCTCGATGCGGAGGGAATCGCTTGGCGCATCGACGCCCGGGGCAACCTGCTCGCGGCTCCCGGGAAGGTCTGGCCGGAAACGCCTCGGGTGGTGGTCACCGCCCATCTGGATGAAATCGCGTTGATGGTCCGCCGCATCGAGCCCGACGGTTCCTTGGCCGTCGGCCCGCTGGGCGGGGCGCATCCGTGGAAATGGGGCGAAGCCCCGGTCGATATCCTTGTCGATCCGCAACCCCTCGCCGGCATCCTGTCGTTTGGCTCGATCCATACCACCCACCCGGCGTCGGTCATCCAACGGGCGCGCGACGGCAAGGTTCCATCGTGGGAGGATGCGCGGATTTTCACCGGAGTGCCGCGGGAGGATCTGCCCTCGGCGCTCCGGCCCGGCACCCGCATCGTGCTTTCCCAGGAACGGCGCCAAGTGATCCCGCTCGGAGCCGGTGGATGTTTCCGCGCCGCGCCGTTCCTCGACGACCGTGTCGATTGCGCGGCGTGGCTGCTGGCACTGCACCGCCTCGCGGCGGACGGGGGGCACGACGATGTCCTCTTCGCGGCGACCACGTCCGAGGAACTCGGCGGTCACGGCGCACTCTGGCTGCTCGGTGGCCTACGACCGGAAATCTGCATCGCGCTCGAGATCGCCCCGATCGCTCCGGACAACGACCTTGTGCTCGGACCGGTGCCCACCTGCTGGGCCGGCGATGGCTTCGCTCCCACCGCGCCCGAAGACTTGCAAACGGTCGCGGACGCGGCCGCGGCGGCGGGAACGGGTGTCGACTTCCATGTGTTGACCCGGGGCGGCTCCGATGCGAGTTGCGCGGCGGCGGCCGGTCACTGCGCACGCCCCATCACCCTCGCCGTACCCGTCGAAAACAGCCACGGCCTCGAGATCATGCACCGGGATGCGCTGGACGGGTTGGTGCGCCTCCTCCGCGCGACCCTCGAGCGCCTATGAACCGACAGGATTCGTTCCGGGACGTACCGAACCAACGATGACAGGAGGACGCCTCGGAGAAGTCGGGCGTCCGCAGGAGGGTGGAAGATGGTTTCCGCGAAGGCCGCCGTGCTCGTCGAGGCCGGCAAGGATGTCGAGATAATCGACATTCGAATCGATGAACCCGCTCCCGACGACGTGGTCGTCGACGTGGTGGCGTCGGGCGTCTGCCATACCGATCTCACGATCAAGATGCAAAAGGGTGCGGGGATGAAATTCCCCATCATCCTGGGGCACGAGGGCGCGGGCATCGTTCGGTCCGTGGGAGCGAACGTCACGCACCTCGCCCCCGGCGATCCGGTCTGCATCGCGTACCGGGCCCCGTGCGGCAATTGTCCCGCATGCCGCCGCGGCGACCCCAGGCATTGCTACATGGCGCTGCGTCCGAAGACCGCGATCACGCGCGCGTCGGACGGTGCGGCCTGCTCCCAGGTGCTGCGGTGCGGAACCTTCGCCACGTCCACCGTGGTCAACGCCAAGGCGGCCATCAAAATGCCCGCGGCCATGCCCCTCGACAAGGCCTGCCTGCTCGCATGCGGCGTCGTCACCGGTGTCGGAGCGGCAATGAACACGGTGCAGGTTTTCCCGGGTTCCACGGTCGCGGTCGTGGGCTGCGGCGGGGTGGGGCTCTCGGTCATCCAAGGGGCGCGCATCCAAGGCGCGCGCCAGATCATCGGGGTCGATATCAATCCCGTCAAATTGGGTTGGGCGAAGGAGTTCGGTGCGACCGATGTCGTCGACGCTTCGGCGGGGGATCCCGTGGCGGCCGTACGGGCATTGGTCAAGGACGAATGGCCGGGCTACGAGGGGGGAGTCGACTTCGCCTTCGAGGCGACCGGGCTGATGCGCTGCGTCGAACAGGCCGTTCGCATGGTCAATTACAATGGCACGGCAGTGAACATCGGGTTCCCGGCACCCGAGGCCGAAGTCACGCTCAATGTCGGCAACATCGACACCGGTGTTTATTGGAACAAGGTCAATCTGCGGGTCTGCCACTGCGGCGACGCGCTGCCGAGCCACGACTTCCCGCTGCTCGCGCAGCTCTACCTCCAAGGGCGCATCGATCTCGACAAGATGGTCACGCAAACCATCGGCCTCGGCGATGTCGAGGAAGCGTTCCATCTGATGGAAACCGGCGACGTCATACGCAGCGTCATCGCGTTCTGAACCACCCGTCGGGCCCGCCCTGCCTTCGGGCACGGGCGGGCTCGCTTACGACCCTCCCGCCAGCGCCCGCGCCCGCGCCGCGAGATGCACCCGCAGCACGGACAAGTCCGCCGGGGTGATGCCCGGTATGCGGGCCGCCTGTCCGATCGAAACCGGACGGAGCCGGGCGAGTTTCTCGCGCGCTTCGGAGGCCAGCGAAGACAGGTCGGCGTAGGCCAGATCCGGGGGCAACGCAACATCGTCCGCGCGCCGCACCGCCGCCACCATGGATTCCTCGCGCTCGATGTAGTGCGCGTAGCGCGCGGCGATCATCGCCTGTTCCAAACCGTCGAAGTGCACCGCCGGATCGAGCGAGGCAAGCTCCGCCAGATGCGCCTCCGTCGTTTCCGGCCTGCGCGCGATATCGTGCAGATCCACGCGGTGATCGATCGGAGGAATTCCCATGTGCGCCAGCCGGGGATTGTCGGCACCGGTCAAAGTGACTTCGGCGAGACGGTCCGCGACCGCGGCGATGCCGCTCCGCCTCCGCTCGAAGGCCTCCCAATGCGCGTCGTCCACGAGGCCGACCCCACGACCGATCGGCGTAAGGCGCAGGTCCGCGTTGTCCTGTCGCAAGGTGAGGCGAAACTCGGCCCGCGAGGTCAGCAAACGGTAGGGGTCGTCGACGCCCTTGGTCACGAGATCGTCCACCATCACCCCGAGGTACCCTTCCGACCGGCCGACATGCCACGGAGCCCGCCCCAGCGCCTCGAGGGCCGCGTTCGCTCCGGCCAGCAGCCCCTGACCCGCCGCCTCCTCGTACCCCGATGTTCCATTGACCTGCCCGGCCAGGAACAGTCCCCGTAGATCCTTGGCGCGCAACGCGGGAGTCAATGCGGTCGGGTCGACCGCGTCGTATTCGACGGCGTAGCCTGGGATCAGTATCCGTGCCTCCTCGCAGCCGGGCAGCGAACGGACAAACTGCTCCTGAACGTCGGCCGGAAGGCTGGTCGACATTCCTTGAACATACACGGCATCGGTCTCGAACCCCTCGCGCTCGAGGAACACCTGGTGGCGATCCTTCTCCGCGAAGCGCACCACCTTGTCCTCGATGCTCGGACAATACCGGGGACCGACTCCCTCGATGCGCCCACCATACATGGCGGACCGATGCAGATTCGCCCGTACGATGTCGTGCGTCCGGGAATTCGTCCACGTGAGCCAGGCCGGCAGCAGGTCCTCCCGCCGCCGTCTGGGAGAGCGAAACGACAACGGGGGGCAGTCCGGCTCGGAGGGTTGCGGTTCGGTGCGCGCGAAATCGATGGTATGCCGGTCGAGACGCGGCGTGGTTCCCGTCTTGAGCCGCAGCAACGGTAGCCCGAGCCGGGAAAAGGTGGCCGAGAGTCCAACGGCCGCGGGTTCGTCGCGTCGACCCGCCGACCAGGATTCCTCGCCGCGATGGCAGACGCCGCGCAGGAACGTGCCGGTGGTGGCCACCACCGCTTGGGACCGGATCGTCGATCCGTCCTCGAGCACGACACCGCCCACCGCGTCGTCGCGTACGAGCAAATCCGCGACCATTCCCTCGATCAGGTGGATACCCTGAGCGCGCTCGAGCGTTTGCCGCAGCAATGCGGGGTAGGCCGCGACATCCACCTGCCCCCGGAGCGCCCGCACCGCGGGACCCTTGCCCGTGTTCAGCATCCGCAAATGCGTCAATGTCGCGTCGGCCACCAGCGCCATCGCCCCGCCAAGGGCATCGATTTCGCGCACGAGGTGCCCTTTCGCGGGACCTCCGATCGAGCAATTGCAGGGGAGCCATCCAATGCGATCGAGCCGACCCGTCACGAGCACCACGGTGCAGCCGAGGCGTGCCGCGGCGAGGGCGGCCTCGCATCCCGCGTGCCCGCCTCCGATCACCACGATGTCGGGCTCGGTCATCGAATGCGCATTATACGGCGCGGCGATCGCGCGCAGGAGTCCGGTGCCGATCGAAGGAATCTCGATGCCGGAGGTGAAGCGATGACGATTTCGGTGCAAATGGGATTGCTTCCCGGAACCGGTCCCGCGGAACAGGCGCGCTGGGGCGCCGACCACGGCGCCGAAGGAATCGAACTCTCGGCGTGGGGGGGAATCGACCAGCTCCGGCGCTCCGCGGATGCGATCCGCGGAATCCTGCCCATCACGTCCGTCTGCGGAAACTGCGATGCCGACGGCAATGGATCCTTCGACTTCCTGGATCCGGATCCCGCCAAACGACGCCGATCTCTGGACGGCAGTCGAGCGATCCTTGCCTTCTGTGGGGAAGTCGGCGCCGCAGGGCAGATTGTTCCCCCGATTTTTGGTCCGCCCCGGGTGCCCGATTTGTCTCCGCTCATGTCACCGCTGGCAATCGAAGAGGGGTTGATGCTCGCCACCCTGCGGGAATTGGGCCCGGTGGCGCACGCGCACGGAACGCTGTTCCTCGTCGAACCGCTCAATCGGTACGAACAGCATTACCTGCGCCGGCTCGGGGACGCGGCGCGCGTGATCGACGCTTCGGAGGCGCCGGGGCTCGGAATCCTCGCCGATCTTTTCCACATGCACATCGAGGAAACCGATTCGCCGGCCGCCCTGCGCTCCGCCGGGTCGCGCGTGCGGCACGTCCACCTCGCCGACAACACCCGCATGGAACCGGGGTCGGGCGATATCGACCTCGGCGCCTGTTTCGACGCCCTGGCCGAGATCGGTTTCACCGGCACGATGGCCTACGAATGCGGCGTGCGCGGAGAGGATGCCGGGGAACGCGCCACCGCTCTCGCGCGTTCGCTTGCGCACGTGCGCGCGCTCCGCGATCGCGCGCGGCTCACTTCTTGAGTTTGTCGGCGTACTTCTGACGGAATTTGGCCACCTTCGGCGCGATGATGAACTGGCAATAGCCGGCGTTCATATTCTCCCGACCCGCGTACGACGGATCGGTGAAGCGCTTGAAGTAGTTTTGGTGGTATTCCTCGGCCTTGTAGAAGACGCGAAGCGGTTCGATCGTGGTGACGATGCGCCCGCGCCAGACCTTCTCCTTGGTGATCTCCTCGATCACTTCCTGGGCGGCCCGCTTCTGGTCCGGATTCCGCGGGAAAATCGCGGAGCGGTACTGCGTTCCGTAGTCGTTGCCCTGCCGATTCAGGGTGGTCGGGTCGTGGGTGGTGAAGAAGATCCGCAACAGGTCCTTGAGCGCCACGACCTTCGGATCGAAAGTGATCTCCACGGCTTCGGCATGGCCCGTGGTTCCGGCGCACACTTCTTCGTACGTCGGGTTGGGCACCGATCCACCGGTGTAGCCCGACACAACCTGCGTCACTCCTTTGAGATCCTGGAAGATCGCCTCGACGCACCAGAAACAGCCGCCCGCCACCGTGATCGTTTCCATGCCGTTCCTCCCACCGCACCGCGGTTCAGTCACTCGATTGTACCTTCCTCGTGACCGGTGGCAGGTGCCGGTACAATGGCCCGATGGTCCCAGGCGATGTCGCATACCTGACGCAGTGGTTGGATCTCCGTGTGGTCGACACCCGAGGGACATCCGTCGGTCGACTCCTCGACCTGGTGGCGCACTGGTCCGATACCGAGGAAACGCCTCCCCGCATCGTTGCCGCCGTTGTCGGCGATGGTCGCGAGCGACGCACGGTGCCCGTCGGACAGGTGTCGCTCCACCGGGACCGGGTGACCCTCGATGCCGATTCGACCGACTGGGATGCCACGCCCACCGATCTGCACTTGCGGCGGGATGTCCTCGACCAACAAATCGTCGACAAACACGACTTGCGCGTGGTCCGGGTTTCGGATGTTCGACTGGCGGCCGTGGCGGGCGATGCATTGGTGGTCGTCGGGGTGGACCCTGGCTACGCCGCCGTCCTGCGCAGCCTTGCGCCGCACGGCTGGGGCGATCGCATCGCGCGCGTCTTCCGCCTCAAGGACACCGGGTGCATCGCCTGGAGCGATGTCGAACCGACCACGCTCTCCGACAACGGAGCGATCCGCCTCCGCACCTCCCTCCACGGTTTCCGCAGGCTCCATCCCGCCGACATCGCCGAGATCCTCGAACAACTCAATCCCTCCGACCGCAACGCGTTGCTGGAGAGCCTGCCGGTCGAGACCGCCGCGGATGCGGTCACCGAAGCCGACGAGGAAGTCCAACGCGAAATCATGGAACAACTCGATCCCTGGATGGCCGCCGACATTCTGGAGGAGATGGAGCCGGACGACGCCGCCGACATCGTTCAGGACCTGAGCGGATCCAAGCGCAAGGAACTCCTCGACGAGATGGAGGCGGAGGAGGCCGAGGAGGTCAAGGAACTCCTCCACTACGACGAAAACACCGCCGGCGGTCTGATGACCCCGGAGTTCTACGCGTTGCCCGTGCATGTCACCGCCCAGCAGGCCATCGACATGCTGCGGGAAACCGCCCCCGAGGCGGAAACGGTGTATTACCTCTATGTCGTCGACGACGACGGACGTTTGGCGGGGGTGATCTCGCTCCGCGACCTGATTGTCGCTCAGCCGTCCACCCCGGTCTGGAACTTCATGGTCGAGGGCGAGAGCGTCGTGCGGGTGATGGTCGACGACGCGCTCGAGGATGTCGCGGCGCAGCTCGAGCACTACGACCTGCTGGCGGTGCCGGTGGTGGACCGCGAAGACCGCCTGATCGGTATCGTTACCGTCGACGACACGCTCGAGGAACTACTGCCCGACTCTTGGCGTCGCCGCCGAGGCCGAAGGCACTCGGCCGCCCGGGCCGATCGAGCCGATCGGGTAGAATAGGGGCCGTATGCCTGCCGACGAATCCGGTCTTCCGCGCCAATACGTTGGCTATTCGTTTTACAAAGTCGACCCGGAATGGCGACGTTTGCCCGCATCCGAGCGCGCGGCCGGCAAGGAAGCGTTCGCCCGGGTCGTCGAGGACTACCGTGGGCGGGCGGTGGTGGTTCCGTTCTCGCTCGTGGGAATCCGCGGCGACTGCGACCTGTTGCTTTGGCGGATCGCCTACGAACTGGAAACGTTGCAGGAGATGTCCGCGCAGCTTTTGGCGACCGGCC
>JBJTRZ010000394.1:0-2087 GCA_046076415.1 Armatimonadota bacterium | reverse complement strand
GCCGGCACGCCGACGTGGTGGTCCAATGCGCGCCCCATGTGCCTGCGATCCTGGTGGAGAAACCCTTCGCGGCCAGCCTCGCGGATGCGGATGCGATGGTGGATGCGGTGAAGGCCGCCGGTGGAACGCTTGCGATCAATTGGCCCCTCGCCTGGTACCCATCGCATTGCACCGCCAAACGACTGATCGACGAGGGCACGATAGGGGCCCCGATCGAAGTGCATTACTACGACGGCAACCGCGGCCCGTTGCGCCACGTCGCCGACAAGGTCGAGATTCCCGAGGACGAGGCGCAGGCGATGCGGGCCGGCTCGTGGTGGTACCGACGCGACGCGGCGGGCGGCTCGCTTCAGGACTATCTCGGATACGGCACCACGCTGGGAACCTGGTTCCTGGGGGGACGATGCCCGGTGGAGGTGACCTGCGTGGTCGACGAGCGCCCCGGTATGGACGTGGACGAGCACGCCATCGTCGTCGCCCGCTACGAGGCGCCGGTGGGCCTGTCGAAATTCGAAACGCGTTGGGGCACGTTCACCGACCCGTGGACCCATCAACCGGAGCCCCGGTGCGGGTTCGTCATCGTGGGTACCCGGGGAACCATCGCCAGTCCGGATTACTCCGCCACGCTTCGCGTGCAAACGGTGGATCACCCGGAAGGCCGGGAGGTCCCCGTCGACCGATTGGAGGCGAACCGCGCCAATCCGATTGCGCATTTCGTCCACCACCTCGAAACCGGAGAGCCGCTGCACGGACCGTTGCGACCCGACCTCTGCCGAATCGGACAGCGCATCGTGGACGCCGCGGTTCGGTCCGCGCGGGAGAAGCGCACCGTGGCCGTTCCGGCATGATCGGGCGTGCTGGAAAATCCCTGTCCCGGACCGTTTGACATGACCAATTGGTACCAGTAGCATCGAATTGGTACCTTGTCGCAGGCGACGACGTCCTCCGCACGCGGCACCACGAGTCGCCCCGCCGGCATCGCGCGCCGCTGCGAGGCAACCAGGAGGTTTGGAGCATGCGAAGCACCCACTTCGACCGACACCGTTCGGCCTTCACGTTGATCGAGTTGCTGGTCGTGATCGCGATCATCGCCATCCTCGCCGCGATCCTCTTCCCGGTCTTTGGCCAAGCCCGCGCGAAAGCGCGCGCCATCTCGTGCCTGTCCAACACCAAGCAACTCGGGTTGGCCTGCATGATGTACATCCAGGACTACGACGAGGTCATGCTTCCGGCGCGCCTCGGCTACGCCGATTCGGTGGTCGGTTCGACCCCCGATGGGACCCCCCGGGACTGGCGCCGATATTGGCCATTCATCATCCAGCCCTATACCAAGAACTTCCAGTCGCAAATGTGCCCGGATCAGACCGCGTTCCAAGGTCCGCACTGGGCCGACAGCCACCCGCAGGACAACCCCTACGGCGTGAACCGGTCCAAGGGCTACGCGATCAACGACACCATGTCGACCTGGGGTGGTGCGGATCACGGCTCCACCACGTCGATCGCCTCCGTCAGCCGTCCCGCCAACATCGTGCTGTTCGCCGACGGTGGCTCGCTCACCAAGGACGCATCGGATCCCGGCTGGGCGTTGTGGGGCGACGGCTCCACGAAGGGCCGTGCCGCGTTCCTGCAGAATCCCGACAACTATGCGGGCTCCGGCGGCTACAAGTCGGGTGGCACACCGGCGATCTTCTTCAATCCGCTCCGCCTGAGCTGGGAATCGCAGACGGAGCCGACGCTCCTTCCCGTTCCCCGGCATCAAGGCCTGGCGAACGTGATCTTCTTCGACGGACACGCGAAGGCGATCAAGCTCAGCCAGTTCTGGATCCGCCCGGGCATCACCCGTATCGCCCGACATGCGGACGGTTCGGCCGACTCCCGCGCCGACTGGGGCGGGGAATTCGACATCTTCGGCGACTCCGGCGCTCGCGGGAACGACAACAACCCGAACGCTTGGTGATCCGCGACCTCCGGCACCTGGGATAACGCCCACCATGGCCCGCATCCATTGGTTGCTCGGAGGACTCGCCGTCGTGGCGGTGGCGCTGCCGGAGAGAAGGGTCTGGTTTGTCGGCAAACCCACCCCCCCC
>JBJTRZ010000393.1:0-2072 GCA_046076415.1 Armatimonadota bacterium | reverse complement strand
GACATCGACGCGGTGCGTGGTGCGCTTCGGGAATGCGCGTTCGCGGCCACCGCCATCGGGGGCGATCACTTCGTCAAACTGGCCCCGATGCTGGCGGAAGTCGATCGGGCCGCGCCACTCAACGTGGTGCTGTGCGAGAATCGCGACGGTGCGGGAGACGTACTCCAAGCGGCGTTGCCCCGCACCCGGACGCCGATCGGTTGCGTGGGGGCGGAGGTGGGCCGCATGGTACCCGTACCGACCGCCGAACTTCGCGCCGAGGACCCCCTTCTCGTGCTCGCCGAGCCGTATGTGCCATTGATCGTCGATGGGGCGCGCTGGCTGGGTCCGCGCCCGGCGCTGCAAGGGGTACGGTTCGTCGACGATTTGGCGCCGCACCATGCGCGCAAACTCTACACGCACAACGGTGGGCACTTCCTGCTCGCCTGCCTCGCACGGGAAAAGGGGATGGAACTGCTTGCCGAGGCCGCCGACGATCCCGAGTTGGTCGCGCGGCTCCGCGGGTTCTGGGACGAGACCGGGGCGGCCATCTGCGCCGCGTACGGCCTCGATCCGGCCGAGCAACATGCGTTCGAGGACGATCTCCTGGAACGTTTTCGCAACCGTGCGCTCGGCGACACCGTGGAGCGGGTGGCCCGCGATCCCCTGCGAAAACTCCGCTCCGACGACCGGCTGGTGGGCGCCGCGCTGCTCTGCCTCGCCCGCGGGATCGAGCCGGTCGCCACCTGCGACGCCATTCGCACCGCGGTGCGCGTCCATGGAATCGCCGGAGCGGATCTCGATTGGCCGTCCGAAATCGCAGGGCGCGTGGGCGCCGTTGTCCAATAACGTTCCGGAGACCACCATGTCGATACTTTTCGAAGAAATCCACGACCAGCCGGCCGCCCTGCGCCGCGCGCTCGATGCAGGCGCCGCCCCGGTGCGGGCCCTCGCCGAAGCCGCGAAGGCCCGCGGCGTCAAATTCGTCATCCTCGCCGCCCGCGGCACCTCGGACAACGCGGCCACCTACGCCAAGTATCTGCTCCAGATCACCTGCGGCATCCCCGCCGGGCTCGCGGCTCCGTCGGTGCACACGCTCTACGAGGCCCGGGTCGATTATCGCGACGCGTTGGTGATCGGTGTCTCGCAGTCCGGTGCGGGCGAGGACATCAACGAAGTGGTTGCCCAAGCGCGCAAGGCGGGTGCCCTCACCGCGGCCATCACGAACACGCCCGATTCGGCCATCGCCGGCATCGCCGAACATGTCCTGCACTGCTCGGCCGGCGTGGAACGGGCCGTGGCGGCCACCAAGACCTACACCACCACGCTCGCGCTGTGCGCCTCCCTTGCCGCGCAGTGGTCCGGCAACACCGACCTCGCGGCGGCGCTGGAGCGGATTCCGGAAGTGGCGCAGCGCGGCCTCGCGCTGCTGCCCGGCACCGTGGAACCGCTTGCGGCCACGCTGACCCACGCCCAGCGGATCGTGGCGGTGGCTCGTGGGCTGCATTTTCCCACCGCCATCGAAGCGTCGCTGAAGATCGCCGAGACCAGCTACACCGCCACGCAGGCGTTCTCGAGCGCCGACTTGTTGCACGGCCCCATCGCGTCGGTGCCCGGCCAAACCCCGTGCCTCTTGTTCTCTCCCAAGGGGCGGACCGAGCCTTCCATGCGGGAGTTGGCGGAAAAGCTGCGCGGACGCGGAGCCCGCGTGCTGGTCGCGTCGGAAGCGGAGGGGGCCGATCTTCCCCTCGCCGACCCCGGGACCGAACTCCTCGCACCGATCGTGGACATTCTGCCGGCCCAACTGCTCGCGTACCACTTGACCGTGGCGCGCGGCTACGATCCGGACAACCCGGCCGGCCTTTCCAAAGTGACCGTCACGCGCTGACGGCGCGGGCGGTGCCCCGGCCACCGGGCACCGCCAGCACGAGCGCCAGCGGAACGGCGCACGCGACGGCGACGATCCAAGGGGCCGGTCCACCGCTCCCGAACAGGGCGGTTGCGGTTGCGATCAGCACCGGAATCGCGAAAGCGAGGGCGTGCCACCCGATCGATCGGCGCCATCGGCCGCGCAGCAACGCCAGCCCCGCGGC
>JBJTRZ010000392.1:0-5000 GCA_046076415.1 Armatimonadota bacterium | reverse complement strand
GGATGTTGAACCCGTGGCCGAACGCGATGGCCTTGCCCGGGGTGAGTCCCTGCTTGATCTCGTTCTCGTAGAGCGCCGCCTGGAACTCGTCGTTCACCAGGATCATGATGACGTCCGCGCGCTGGGCCGCCTCGGCGACGGGCACGACTTCGAAGCCATCGGCCTTGGCCTTGTCCCAGCTCTTTCCGGGGCGCAGTCCAATGATCACATTTTGTCCCGAGTCGCGCAGGTTCTGCGCGTGGGCGTGGCCCTGCGAGCCGTAGCCCACCACCGCCAGGGTCTTGCCCTGGAACGCGTCGAACGACGCGTCGGCGTCGTAGTACACCTTCACTGCCATGGGTTGTCCTTCTTCCCGTCCGGTTCTCCCGGTCCGTGGTTTCCTGCCGTGGGGTCGGGCCACCCTCGCGCCGCCCGCCTCCACGCCAAATCCTGTTCGTTCCGCCCGATCACACGGCCGGATCCGCCTCCGGCTCCTCGTCCGGGGGTTCGCCGCCGATGGATTGCCCGGGATAGGGCACCCAGCGCCGGAGCCCGAGCCCGAACCCCAATCCAACCGCGCCGAACAGCGCGGCGTTGACCGCCAAATTCGCCACGGAGTCGATCCCGAGGCGCTCCGCGATCGCGTTGAACACGCGCCAGAGAACCCCGATCAGTCCGCCGCCGATCCCGATCGCGATCGCGGCCGGGTTGCGGCGCGCGACCCCGATTCCGATTCCCAGCACGGCCAGCGCGAGCGGCGCGACCAGCAGGAAGAGATCGGCCTGCTCTCGGGTGATCAGCTCCTTCACGCCCGAATCCTCAGACCGTGCGCGATCCGCGCATCAGCGCGATTCGGCCTGTGCGGACCAGTTCGCGAATGCCGAAGGTTTCCATTTGGCCCTCGAACGCGTCGATCTTCTGTCCGTCGCCGGTGAGTTCGACCGTGAACGTTCGATCGGAAACATCGATCACCTTGCCGCGGAAGATCTCGATCAGCTGCATGAGCTCGGATCTTCGTTCCACCTCGGCGGCCACCTTGACCAGGGCGAGTTCGCGCTCGAGCATGGGCGTGTCGACGTAATCGAACACCTTGAGCACGTCGACGAGCTTGTGCAACTGCTTGGTGATCTGCTCGAGCACATCGGCGTCGCCGGCCACCACGATGGTCATGCGCGACACATCGGGGTTGTCGGTGATCGAAACCGTGAGGGACTCGATGTTGTAACCGCGCCGGGCGAAGAGGCCGGAGACCCGGGCGAGGACGCCCGGCCGGTTTTCCACCAGCACGGTGATGGTATGTGTTTCCTGTGCAGGGCTCGCGCCCGCGCTCTTGGCCATCGTTTTTTCCGTTCCGTGTTCTCCGGGAAACCGCGGGCGCCCGGTCGCCCCCGTCGTCAGGCCCGCCCCCGCCCCCGCCGTACCCACCAGATCAGGGTTCCGACCGCAAAGGCACCGGCCGCCAACGTGAGTCCGCGGCCGGTCGGATCCGGCGCCGGAGGCGGCACCGGAAATCGACCATCGGGTCCGAGTCGCAGCGGATACGAGATGTTGGAGCCGGTGCGCACCATCACCTTGGTTTCGGCGAACGTTGCGAGGCGATCGGGAAGATCGTCGCCGACGATCGGCTCGCCATGGCCGCAGATCAGCGCGCGGGGCGCCATCGCGGCGATCCTGCGCCAAGTGCGGCGCAGCGTTTCCCAATCGAGGATCCAGGCTCCAGGAGGCAGCGCGAGGCGTGTTCCCTTGAGCCAGTTCCACGCCGTTTCCGTATCGCGCGTCGCCAGCGCATCGCCGGCGATCAGCACGCCGTCGACGGCCCGGTGAAACCCCGTGTGCCCGGGGCCGGGGCCGGGCAGATCCACGGCCTCCCACCCCTCGGGGAGGTCCTCGAGCGCGGCGATGCGCGCACCCGGGTCCACGACACCGGCCGGCCCGGCGAACGCAAGCGGGGCGAGGATGCCGGCAGCGGCGGTGTCGGGCTCGGGCCAGCGCACGCGGCCCTCGAGCAGCGGCCGCGCGGCATCGGCGATGCGCACCGTCACGTCGTAGTAGGCGGCGAGGGCGGAGGCGCACCCGGCATGGTCCGGACGCGCGCTGGTGAGCAGGATGGCCACGGGCCGGGCATCGGGCCCGTACCGCCGCGCGATCGCGTCGCGCACCGCTTCGAAGTGCACGCGCATCCCCGTGTCCACCAAGTGGAATCGTCCGTCGCCGGATTCGAGAAGGCAGGCATTGCAGCCCCCGGGGAGGGCCAGTCGGACCACCCCGGGAGCCACCGCGCTCGAGCGTGCCGCGCCGATCACCGGGCGACGTCCACCACCTCGTCGGGGGAGGGTTCGCGGGTGTCGCGGGGCGTGTAGTGGCAGGTGCTCGCCGGCGTTTCGGCCGGATCCATCGGCCGCCGCACGACCATGTCGTGGATGGTCTGGCCGGAGGGGATCATCGGGAAAACGCAGGTTTCCTTGGCGACTCGGAAATCGAGCAGCGCGGGCCCCTTGGTTTCGGCCGCCCACCGCAGCGTTGTTTCGACCTCGGCGGGATCGACGCATTGCCGGGCCGGGATGCCGTACGCATCGGCGAGTTTGATGAAATCCGGTGCGCGCTCCAGGTCCACCGCGGAGTAGTGCTTTTGCCAGAACATCTCCTGCCACTGGCGCACCATGCCGAGGAATTGATTGTTGAGGATGACGATCTTCACCGGCAATTGATAGATGCTGGCAACGATCAACTCTTGAATGCACATCTGGATCGACCCGTCGCCCGTGATGCACCAAACGTCCTCGCCCGGCCCGAGGGCGAACGATGCCCCGATGGCGGCGGGGAGGCCGAAGCCCATGGTGCCGAGCCCTCCGGACGTGATGAACTTCCGGGGCGAGCGCATTCCCAGATGCTGCGCGGCCCACATTTGGTGCTGGCCGACATCGGTGGTGAACGTCGCGTCGTGGCCCGTGAGCGCGGCGAGCACCCGCAGCACATGCTCCGAGTGGAGCACGCCATCGCCGGCGCCGTCGGGCGCCTCGAGCGGGAACTCCGCCTTCCATTTGCCGATTTCGTCGTGCCAGGGAGCGAGGTCGTGCTCGAACGTCGCCACTTTGAGCAGTTCGACCAGGGCCGTCTTGCAGTCGCCCACGATCGAGACATCGGCGCGGCGGACCTTGTTGATTTCGCCCGGATCGATGTCGAGGTGGATCACCTTGGCTTCGGGAGCGAACGCGGAGACCTTGCCGGTCACCCGGTCGTCGAAGCGCGCGCCCACCGCGATGAGCAGGTCCGTGTTGTGGACCGCATAGTTGGCGTACGCGGTGCCGTGCATGCCCAGCATGCCCAGCGACAGCGGGTCGTCCTCGGGGAACGTGCCCAGGCCATGGAGGGTGGTGGCGACCGGGATGTTGCCGCGGTGCGCGAGGGCGAGGACCTCTTCATGGGCTCCGGCGGCCTTGGCGCCTCCTCCCACGTAGAGCACGGGCTTGCGGCTCGCGGCGATGAGTTCGGCGGCCTTGCGCACCTGGACCGGGTGGACCTTGAAATCCGACTTGTACGAGCGGATGTCCACCTGCTGCGCGGCGTCGGGATCGTATTCGAAAACGGCCCGGAAGACATCCACGGGAATATCGATCAGCACGGGTCCGGGGCGTCCCGAACGGGCGATGTGGAACGCTTCGTGGACGATGCGCGGGAGTTGCTCGACATCCTTGATCAGCCAGTTGTGCTTGGTGATCGGCATGGTGATGCCGGTGATGTCGGCTTCCTGGAACGCGTCCTTGCCGATGACCTCGGTGCGCACCTGGCCGGTGATGGCCACGAGCGGGATCGAGTCCATCATCGCGTCGCAGATCGGCGTGACCAAGTTGGTGGCGCCGGGGCCGGACGTGCCGATGCAGACGCCGACCTTGCCGGAGGCATGGGCGAAACCCTCGGCCATGTGTCCGCCGCCTTGTTCGTGACGCACAAGCACGTGGTGGAGGAATTCGCAGTGGTAGATCTCGTCGTAGAACGGGATGAGCGCGCCGCCCGGGTAGCCGAAAACCGTTTCGACCCCCTCCCTGCGGAGGCATTCCAGCAGCGCCTTCGCGCCCGTCGATTTGATGGTTGCCATGATTGTCGTTCCTTGCAGCGACGCCGTATCCGGGCCGGGGAAAACAAAAAACCCCTCGCCCCCTGTTGTTTCGGGACGAGAGGTCGGCGTCCTTGCGGACCCGCTCCCGCGGTACCACCCGAATTGCCGCATTGCCGACCGGAGGACCGGAGGGTTGCCGCCACTCGTCGCGCGATGACGGGCGCACCCGGAGGGCCTAGTTTGCCGCCGCGGCGCGGGCCGCGCGGGGTTCAGCACCTCGGCTCGGAGGGGAGATTCGCCACGTTTCCGTGGGGTTCGCACCGCGCGCGTGTCCACCGCCTCGCACCAACCGGCGGTTCTCTGAAGGTACACGACGCGCCTACTGGCCTCGTCATCGCCACTTTGATTCGCCGATGTTTCACGACCGGCAAGCGTCAATCTACCATGCCGGTCGCCAGCCCCGCAAACCACCCGCCCGCCACGCTACAATGGAGCATGTTCTCCCCCTCGGCGCCGGCCGCGCCCCCGCCGCTGGTGCGGCAGAGTTTCGAAAAGGATACGCAGGGCTGGACCGCGATCGGCGCGTCCGCCGTGGTCCGGCGCGCCGACCTCCCCGTGGCGGCCGATTCCCCCGCCGGATCCGGGCTGCTGTTCGAATACCGGATCGACCCGGGCACGGTCGACGCGTTGACGCTCGGAGTGGAGGCGGGATCCTGGTCGCTCGCCCAGCGCGTGTCGTTCCAAGTGCAGGCGGCCTCCCGAACCACCTTGATACTGAGCGTGCAGGAAAAGCAGGGCGGGCGATGGAGCGCGGTCGTGCACTGCTCCGGTCCGGGTTGGCAGCGGGTCCGGCTCGACGCGGGGGATTTCCAGCTCAGTCGCGATGCCGGTGCGCCGGTCGACCCGGATGAACGTCTGGACTTCGGCGCGGTCGAACATGTGGTTCTGGTAGATTTCGCGGTGA